>NZ_RQFK01000001.1 GCF_004770765.1 Leptospira noumeaensis
TGCTGTGATCGACTCCATCAAAGGAATGTTGGATAGTTTCCAAACGGATTTGGATACAGGAGTTACTTGTAACTTAGATGGTGGGTGTACTTACCACCAGAAGGGTGGGGCACTCAACAGTGCTGGGGAACTCTTAAAAGACTTTCTTGATCGTATGAAACCTAAGGTACAAAATGCGGCTCTTGATCCTTCCTTATTTTTCTCAGATATTTCCAGTTCCTTTTCTACCTTCTTGCAATCGCAAAAAGACATTGCTAACAGTAAGTATGAGTTCCATGAATCCAATATTCTGACTTATCAAAATAGCACCGGAATCAATTACGATACGTATAGAAACTATAGTGACGCTCAGATTCAAGCTGTGATGAGTGCGATCTACTACCAACAGTATGGTGCAGGGACTGCGATTTTCTCCACTGACCAATGGACTTATGAAGGTCATGGCGGGGGCGCATTACAAGCGTTCCAGTTTGATTCCTATAATGCAACCTTTACGAACGCGTCATACAACAAAGAACTTTATCAAGCCATCTATAATAGCATTATACACAACGGTAACTATTCTGAAGTTAAGACCTTTCTGCAAAACAAACTTGGCTCTAACTACGAGGTAACAAACGTTCTAGGGGCAAATATTTACTCTGATTGGGCCAATGCTTCCAATAGCGACGGCTTGGCATGGATACATACAAGTAAAACTCAAGGAAATTTAGCCACAGATGGTAAGGCTTTTGCATTTTGGACTGTGGCACGAGCCATTCCTCCTTACGTAGCATGGACTGAATATTTCCAAATGGGAGGTCTCCAAGCGGGACTTCTTTATGAGGTAAAGGATAAAAACCAAGAAGCACTTGCTACTCATTGGAATGGAACTACAAGTTCCCTTGGGAACCAACTCAGTTTGTTT
>NZ_RQFK01000002.1 GCF_004770765.1 Leptospira noumeaensis
AGACTTCCGTATAAATAAAAAAGTAAAATAAAGAAACCTGACGAGAACGAAATTTAGCATATTGCAACTAACGAATTAGCGGAGACGACGTTCCCCGACCCTGAGTCCCGACGGGACGTTAGGGACTGGCATGTAGCTTGCGTATGCGAGCGAATGCCAGAAGGGGAATGTGGCACAGCCCAAGCGAGGCCGTAAGTGCCGAAGTGAAGCGTTAAGACGCTGTTAGTTGCAGTGTGCGATTCGAGAAACGAATTGTGATAAGAAAGAACTGGAAGTCCACCAGAAAACATCAACAAACAGCGCAGAGTAAATCATTTTTGAGAAAACTTAAACAAACGAGACCGATCAAATTAATCTTTTGCATCAATCTTTGCTTAATAGAAAAAAACGAGAAAAAGCGAACCTGGCGAGAACGAAATTCTGCACATTGCAACTAACGAACTAGACTAACCGACGTAGGCTGGCCCTGAGTCCCAACGGGACGTTAGGGATTGGCACGACGCTTGCGCAAGCAAGAGGAGTGACAAAAGCCTATGTGTCGCAGACCGAACGAGGGCGTAAGTCCCGAAGTGAAGCGGTTAGTCGCTGTTAGCCGAAGTAATCAATTGTTAGATATATTTGATCATAAACAACAAGCTTGTCGATAAATCTTGATTTATTAGTTGCTGGCTGTTTAAACTATTGATTTTTTCTTTTATTTTTGTCTTTAATATTGGATCTATTTTTTCAAAAATTCGGGAGGAGTGGTTCATTTCCTCTATTAAAATTGGAATAAATTTTTCTGATTTTGTTATTATAATTTGTTCTAGTAAAAAATCTATCATGACCCAAAAAGATTTTACTTTTAATAATCCAAAAAGGTAATGAATTTTGTTATCTATTTCAAATGTTTCTTTTAGATTTAGCAGTTCTTCTAGGCTGTAAATTTTATAAATTTCAAGTCTTAGGAGCAATCGAAAATGAAACAAAAAAAGATTACTTATTTTTTCTTTAAAATTCTCTAACAATCCTAATTTTTTTAAAGAGCTAAGGCTAGCTTTTATTACTTTTTTATTGGTCGATTCTAATCCCTGTTCGAATAGATCCTTATCTTTTTCATTAGGATTCTCTGAGAGACAAATAATTAATTTGGATGGAGTCGTGATTTGGGCAATATAAAAGTTTCTAATGTCAAAGTTTACGTATTTTTTTGCATAATAGTTCGCCTTTGAGCGTATAGATGAATTATCATCTAATAATGCGGTTTCAAAATAGTTTTGAAATTCTAATGGAGATTCGTTTAGAAATTGATCAAAAATATTCAATCTTATTTTTACACAGTTATCTTTCACTAATGTCGGAATATTATTTTTGACGTAGTCTTTGAAAATTGGAAGAAATATTAAAGATCTATTAAAACAATCAGTATCTTTTATAATTATTAATTCTAATTCCGAATGTTTTTTATTTATTAATTCAAAGTAAATAAGTCTCCTATATTTTGGTGAATCGTTTTTATGCTTATTTTTGTCGTTTAGGAAGTTTTTGATTAAAATGTCTAGAATTGATTGTCTAAGCTGAACCCAATTTTCTTCATCATTTTGTTTATTTAAGGCGTTTATTAATAAATCAGAATTTAATTTTAAGGTTTCGGTGTTGACTTTATTTAATTTTGAGGCTAATAGGTTTATAGCAAATGACCTTATATTCTTTACCCAATCTAAGGTTCTTAATAAGATGAAAGGGAAATCCTCTTGAGTGAAATTTTCACTAACAAAATGTAAAAATTTTTCGCGCTCATACCCTGAGTAAGAGGATAGGCCTAACCAAATAAGTTTCTTTTTTTCTTTATGATCAATATACGATAAATCATTAAAATGAATATAGCTTCTAAATTCGGAATTTTTTAGAATGTTCTTAATATTAAATTCATTAAGACAGTTTTTTATATATTCTTTCCTTCTTTTTTTTTCACTAAAATATCTAAGTATATTCATTTTTATATAAGTTTTGATTATTTCGGCTAACGAACTAGTCTTGACGAAGTTTCCCGCCCTGAGCCTGCGTAGTAGGCGTTAGGGAAGCGGGAAATTTGCCGAAGGCCGAACGAGGCCGTGAGTGCCGAAGTGAAGCGTTAAGACGCTGTTAGTTGCAGTGTGCGATTCGAGAAACGAATTGTGATAAGAAAGAACTGGAAGTCCACCAGAGAACATCAACAAACAGTGCAGAGTAAATCA
>NZ_RQFK01000003.1 GCF_004770765.1 Leptospira noumeaensis
TCATAGATGTTTCGGTTTTCTTCTCTGAGATTACTTATTTACAAGATTGGTGTTTAGCATGTCGTATAACGAACTCAGCTAACCGACGTAGGCTGGCCCTGAGTCCCGGAACGGGACGTTAGGGACTGGAACGACGCTTGCGTAAGCAAGAGGAGTGCCAGAAGCCTATGTGCCGCAGGCCGAGCGAGGCCGGAAGTGCCGAAGCGAAGTGGTTAGCGGTAGTTATACGCAGGAAAGGAGATTAATTATTATTTTGTATTTCTTTGATGATTTTTTCTAAAATTGGGCTTTTACATTCATCTAGAGTTAGTGTTCTACTACTTAATCCCGACTTAATGACAACAGTAAGTTCTTTTGATTCTGAACTGGAGCCTTCCCTTAAATAGAAGCCATCCTTGAGAAGATAATATGAGAATAAACCTGATTTTTTCAATTCTTCATCTTTCTCATTGATTAGACTATTATACATATCAGGTAAAATTTCTTTGAATTTTATTCTTTCAATCCAATCCCATGCTTTAGATTTAACTCTCTTGCTTTTATCATTTAGGACAATTTTAAATAGATTCAATTTTAAAGCTAATGGAGAATCTTTATCAACTGAAAGTATTGAGTTAAAGCGTACATGAGATTTAGAAGATTTTGACATTTCTATAACTTTTTCACAAGCCTTTTCACTAAATTGTGTAAGGTGTGCTAATAAATCCGTTCCATTTTCATATAATGGTCCCCTATGACTAGTAGCGACTAATGTTATTTTTTCCAATAGTTCGTGATCTTTGTAACCTCCATAACGATAGTGATCAAAGGCATCATAAGCATCGATCATAGGTTGTACTAATTCCGGATATTTTGGAATTAGGTATTCTTCAATCCAGGATTTTATACGTTTTGTGTCTTTTGTGTAATTCAATTGAATTCTCCTTGCTTGCGTATAACGAACTAGACTAACCGACGTAGGCTGACCCTGAGTCCCGGAACGGGACGTTAGGGATTGGCATGACGCTTGCGTAAGCAAGAGGAGTGCCAAAAGCCTATGTGTCGCAGACCGAACGAGGGCGTAAGTCCCGAAGTGAAGCGGTTAGTCGTTGTTAATTGCAGTGCCAGAAATTTAGTATAGATAAGACTAAGAAAAGAGCAAATTGATCATCAGTATTTCTTATTCTTTCTATTTCCGAGCATCTCTTAATTTTCTTTTTTATTTCTTTTTATCTTTTTCTGTCTTCAAAGAATGAGAAGCTAAAAAGAAGCAGAAGAGAATAGATCGAAAAAAATAGAATATACGTCAGTAACAAGACGAAGTTGTGAATTAAGACTTAAATTCGGAGAAAAGCTAACTATCACTTCATGGAATTATCTTAGATTCTCTTCTCTTATTTCTTAAAGTTTTGCTTTTTTCATTTAGCGAGAATCTTTTAGAATTTCTTTTTTAATTTTTCGGGCATTGCAATTAACGAACTAGGCTAATCGACGTTTCCCGACCCTGAGTCCCGCCGGGACGTTAGGGACTGGCATGTAGCTTGCGTATGCGAGCGAATGCCAGAAGGGAAATGTGTCGCAGACCAAGCGAGGCCGTAAGTGCCGAAGCGCAGCGATTCGCCGTTGTTATGCGTAGTGGCGCTTATTTACCAATCCTTAAATATGTACCTGTTATTGAGCCAGTGTTATAGTGAAATTTTACAGCACTAAAATCGATTTGAATTTGTTTTCCGTTTGTAGTAAATGACATTCTTGCTTTTGAACCAAAGCCATTGATATCTGGATTTAGCCAATCAAAAAAAAGGCTTCTAGTCACATCATCATTTACATTAAAGCTAATTAGACCAGAAATATCTGTCTCAGCGTTGCTTGATTTTAGTATAATATTAGAAGCATCGAATGAAATTGATGTTCCATATTTTTCAATTAAATTTTTTGGCAGTTCTTCTATACTTATCTCACTCATAAATATTCCTTGCTTTTGATAATAAAGTCAGAAACAGGTGCAGCTCCCCTTGTTGAATTACAATGTAAGCATGCAGTTTTTAAATTTCCAAATGAATTATCTCCACCTTGTGATATTGGTTGAATATGGTCTAATGTAGCAGAAAATCTTGTTAATTGCTTATTGCAGTAAGTACATTTGTATAAGTCTCTTTCGAAGATTTTTAATCTATTTTCTTTGATATTATAAAAGTCAATTTCAGATTCTAAATTTTTGAGATTAACTTCTTTCTTTTCGATTTCTTCATGATTTTTCTTGTAAATCTGACAGATTTCAATTTCGTCAGGAATGTTAACTTTGTATAAAGTTCCTTCTCTATTTGGATCTCCCTGCTTTTCTATAGCCCCTTTTTTTTCTAATCCATCTAGACATTCTTTCACTGTTGCGTATGCTAATGATTCTGATTGACCACTTGAAGATTTAATCGTTCCAGCTTGAAGTCCTCGGACACTTACTCTGGTATATTGAACTCCGAATTTTAAAATTGAATTATTGAATAGATGAAAATATATAGCAAGTTCATTTGGAAGTAATTGCGGTTGGAGAAGTTCAATGATACTTGAAAGTATATCTGGTAACTCTAGTGACCCATATTGAAGATTAAAAGAAATATTTGTATCCTGAGATGAAATTTCTGCATTTATCTCATTTGCAAGTTCAATTATTTGATTTAGTTTTTCTTTCATGTAGTCCTTTTTAATTTAAGCCATTACGCATAACGAACTAGGGGAGACGACGTTCCCTGACCCTGAGTCCCGGAACGGGACGTTAGGGACTGGCACGTAGTTTGCGAATGCAAACGAGTGACAGAAAGGGAATGTGGCACAGCCCAAGCGAGGCCGTAAGTGCCGAAGCGCAGCGTTTCCCCGCTGTTATACGCTGTCGTGCATAGTTTATATCCATTTTTTGTATCGTTTTTATCGATCGAAAATGGATTCATTTTTGCAATAGCAATTATTTTGGAAAACTTATTTTGAATAGATGAATATTTATATAATTGGAATATATAAATGACATTGAGTGATTTTGGTTAAAAAAAAATCTTAATTATTTATTAGATTCTGTTATTTTGAATATATGGCCTTTGCTGACAGATGTTATAATGGTATTTTCAAAGAAAATTAGACCGGAAATTCCGGCTTCACCGTTTATGTTTATTTGCCAATGTAAATTTCCATTTTCTTTATCTAAGCAAATAAGTTTTTTATCGTCGTTAATAAAGATAATTTTTTCATCTAAAATTTCTGGTATGCTTTGAATTGCTCCTTGAGAACTAAATTTCCATTGTAAATCAGCATTTAACGTTCTGGTACCAAGAAAATTTCTTGCTTCAGTAATTTTGTATGCATAGAAAATCCCGGACGTATCTCCGAAATATATTGAATTTTCATCTGAAATTATTCTATATATAGTTTCTTTATTTTCTGTATTTATTTGTAAGAGCAATTTCCCATTAATTGCGTTATAGAATTTTATGATACCGTGACCTCCAACGACGATGTTCGATTGGAAATTATTTGGATGAAAATTATAATTTCCTTTTTCGCTTGATTTCCAAATTGTAGATCCTGAATTTAAATCTCGACAAACGATTTTGTCTTCTGCACATTGATAAACTTTATCTTCATAGATAAAAGGTATATAAGAATGTCCTTGATTATATACTCTCCATAAAACTTGTCTTTTATCGAAATCAAAACATATCGTTTCTTCTGTACCCTGGATTCCACTAATAATTATTTTATTTTTATAAAGATTTGAGGTTTGCCCGTTTTTTTTCATACCTAAATCAAATTTTTCGACAGGGGAACCATTCTTGTGGTTTATTTCTATTAATTTTCCATCCATATAACAAATCAATACATTGTTATTTGGGGTTTTAAGTATGTTGTTTCCTACAAATGAATTTTCATATTTCCAAAGGATGGTAAAGTTGTGAATATTAAAACAAATTACCTCGTTGTGAGGGAAACCATCAATATTGTAATTGAATAGGACAATTAGTTTATCATCTATTACTAATGGTTTTCGCGAGGTTATATCTCTTTTCCCTGAAAATTTGTATTCTAGTAATTTCGTTGCTTTCATTTTATTATATATTTTGCTTGTTAATTTTTATAATTACGTTTTGCACGATTGCGTATAACGAACTAGTGGAGGCGACGTTCCCTGACCCTGAGTCCCAACGGGACGTTAGGGACTGGCACAGAGTTTGCGGATGCAAACGAGTGACAGAAAGGGAATGTGGCGCAGCCCAAGCGAGGCCGGCAGTGCCGAAGCGCAGCGTCTCCATGCTGTTATACGACGTGCCGGTAGTCTATTTATAATTTTTGTAGCAGATCGTTCTTGAACATTCACTTAAGCATGAGATTCTTATTTTTTTGGATATATCATTATCTATAGAATTAGTAAAAATACTGAAAAACATAGCATAGTTTGGAATGTTGTTACAGCTTTCATAACATTTTTTCTTGTCTTCGCAATCTTGAAACAAGTAGTTTCTATTAATTGAATAATCGTATTCAGGTCTAAATTTTTCTTTTGATTGAACTATGTAATTAGGGTATAAAAATAAAAGTAGTATAAATAGAGTGTTAAGGGTTAATTTCACAAAGATTTAGTTCTCCCTTTATTAAAGAGTCTTTGAGCAAAATAGTTTTTTTTAAATTACACAAAGTATCTTTAAAATTATCGATTTTATAAAGAAGTTCATCTGGTGCTTTTGGTTGAAAATTAAAAGCCGTAATGTTTTTCATGCACATTTGAAAATCTTTTCGATTATAATGAATATCTCTGTGGCAACCAAAGTCTACTTCCTCAAGGGGAAAAAGAAAATAGAAGGCTTGGTTTGGGAAATATTCAGCAGTTTTTAGAAAAATCACAGCCGAATATTCTTTTTCTGCATCATTAAGACTAATTAGTGAGCCATCGTTAATACTTTGGTTTTTGACGCAGTTAATTAAAGTGAGAATGTTTAATAGAATTATAGTTTTAGTAAGAAAAAGTTTATTCATTTAATTATGTATTAATGTTAATTGTATTTTTTTGGAATGATGAAGTTTAGCATGTCGTATAACGAACTAGACTAACCGACGTAGGCTGGCCCTGAGTCCCGGACGGGACGTTAGGGACTGGAACGACGCTTGCGTAAGCAAGAGGAGTGCCAGAAGCCTATGTGTCGGAGACCGAACGAGGGCGCCAGTCCCGAAGTGAAGCGGTTAGTCGCTGTTATGCGAAGGATTGCATGTTTAATTATTTTTCTTTAATGCTAAAAAAAGAGCGTAAAGTCATCCAATTATTGTCCATCCAAGTAAAAGATTAATTAGAACCAATTTGTAGCTATTTTTCTTTTTAACTAAACCTATTATTGTAGGTAAAAAATATCCGCCAATTGCCCAAATCGGACTAAGTAAAAAGAGAATTTCCCAAGGACTTAAATTATTAAACATTATTTGAATTTCCTTAAATTTGAATTTTTATAATTCCGAAATATTAGTATTTATTTTTTTAAACCTTCGTAAGTATACGATTCATTGATTTTAATATATTTTTTAGGGGGAGGTGGGTTGTTTAAATATAGTCCTAGTATTTTTGAAGGATCTCCATCCTGAAAAGTTAAAGTAACGAATGAAGTTGCTTTTTTAAAATGAACAATTTTGATAGATTGAATATAATTATTTCCTTCATAGTTATGTTTAGAGAAATTCCATTGATTCTTTTTGTATGATTTAAATTTTCCGAACTGTTCATTTACGACATCTTCTAATTTTGCAAAATTATCTACATTTTTAGATTTGTTTTCATCTTCAAGGAAATATTTTTCTGCAACGGTTCTATAATTTTTCTTGGAAATTAATTCAATTGCATTGTTGGAAGTTTCAAGATAAGGTTTAAATTCGGAAAGATCATCAGATAACTTGCTTTCCATATCTGGATTTTCTAAGGTTCCTGAAGCTACATTATTGTTTAATTTTGTATTGCATTGTGAAAATACAATCAATGTGAAGAATATAATTAGTATTTTTTTCATGTTTTCCCTTTTATATATTTTTTTTGGGTATGACTTCAAGAGATAGGTAACGATTAAGCGGCATGAGAAGGGTAACGCTTTTTAGTAACCTTTCTTGGCTT
>NZ_RQFK01000004.1 GCF_004770765.1 Leptospira noumeaensis
ACATTTATAGTTAATGTTGCAAAGGAAGCTTGGACTAAAATGAATGTTCCAAAAAATCTACTTCCAATTTGTGAGGACAATGGGAATTATTACTGCCTAAATAATATTAACGAAGTACTATATTGGTCCCATGACGGAATAAGCGAAGAAAAATGGAATGATTTAGCAAGCTGGATTAAAGAAGTTTGGATTGACAGAACATAGAAAAAAAAACCTAGCTAAACGCACGTCGTATAACAACGGGGAAACGCTGCGCTGCGGCACTTACGGCCTTGCTTGGGCTACGCCACATTCCCTTTCTGTCACTCGCTCGCATACGCAAGCTACGTGCCAGTCCCTAACGTCCCGTTCGGGACTCAGGGTCAGGGAACGTCGTCTCCCCTAGTTCGTTAGTTGCAATGTGCAGAATTTCGTTCTCGCCAGGTTCGTTTTTTCTCGCTTTTATCTATTAAGCAAAGATTGATACAAAAGATTAATTTGATCGGTCTTGTTTGTTTAAGATTTCTCAAAATTGATTTACTCTGCGCTCTTTGTTGATGTTTTCTGGTGGACTTCCAGTTCTTTCTTATCACAAATCTTTTCTCGACGGGCACACTGCAACTAACAGCGTCTTAACGCTTCACTTCGGCACTCACGGCCTCGTTCGGCCTTCGGCAAATTTCCCGATCTCCCTAACGCCTACTACGCAGGCTCAGGGCGGGAAACTTCGTCAAGACTAGTTCGTTATGCGACATACTTTCAAAGTTTTTAACTTTTCAAAATCTTACTTTTAATATCAGGAATGAGAAATGCCTAGTAAAGAATTATTAGAAAACTACCCACTTTATAAAAAACTACAGGTAACAAATATACCAGATACACTAAATTCGCTTCCAAAACCTGCAATTTCATTGTTCTGTCAAAAATGTAAAGATAGCCAAACATTTAATATGACTAATGATTATTACGATAACTTTAACTACGGAAGTCACTGTAAAGGATTAATTATTCGAGCAGAGTATATTTGTATGCATTGCAAATATGAAGAACGCCATTTTTTCATAAAAATTTCATATGATAAAAAATGGATAATGAAAGTCGGCCAATTTCCTGCCTGGGAAATAAAAGGCAATAGCGACATAGAAAATATGCTCCAAGATTTTAAAGACTATTATAAAAAAGGTTTAGTTTGTGAATCTCAGGGTTATGGAATAGGAGCATTTGGATACTATAGAAGAATTGTCGAAGAAATTATTGATCAACTCCTTGAAGAAATTTCTACCTTATTGGCTGGAGATGAATTGATTAAATATACTGAGGCATTAGAGAAAACGAAAAAAACAACAGTGGCTCAGGAAAAAATTGAACTCGTTAAAGAATTACTCCCTCAAATCTTACGACCAGACAATATGAATCCACTCCAAATATTACACTCAGCTCTCAGTGAAGGGTTGCATGCACGTTCGGATGAGGAATGTCTCGAATATGCTGATCAGTGTCGGAAAATAATAATCTTTCTCGTAGTACAAGTTAGGATAAGTAAGAATTCAGCAAAAGAATTCAAAGACAGTATGAAGAAAGTTTTAGAGAAAAAGAACACAAAAAACTAATTCTGGCAAAAAAGTACGTCGCATAACAGCGTCTACTCACTGCGCTTCGGCACTTACGGCCTCGCTTGGGCTGCGCCACATTTCCCTTCTGGCATTCGCTCGCATACGCAAGCTACATGCCAGTCCCTAACGTCCCGTCCGGGACTCAGGGTCGGGAAACGTCGAGTAGACTAGTTCGTTATGCGACATGTTATAAATAAATATAGGAAAAAAATGGAAAAATTTATTAACTTTTTAAAATCTTATTACTTACTAATTGTCATATTTTTGATAGTAAGCGGTGTTACTTCTTTATATTTTAGCTCTGACTATGAATTGAATAGCAAAAACATTCAAGAAATATCTAACGGCCAAATAGTCATAAATTCAGTCTTTGTCCCTGGATCAAAAAAATATTTTTTAGAAATAACGGGCAATTTTTTAATCACTTTCGCGATTACAATATTTATCTCCCTTTTCTTTGTAAATTTTATCGATAAAATCGACAAAGATAAATTTGAAAACAAATTATTAGATTTTCAAAAAGACACGGCTAAAAATGCAATATTATCCACATTTGAAAGGTTGATAGAGCCTGAATTTTTCAATATTATAAAAAATGAAATTTTGAATCTTAAATTACTAAGGACTGATTGTAGATGGCAATATGATATCGAAGAAGAGACAAATGGCTTACTTATATTGACTAGAACAATAAGCTACAAGCTTAAAAATATATCAAATGAAGTCTCCCAAGAACCAATAAATATAATATATTCAGATAACACACACACTTCTTCTGAAATCATTGAACTAAAGTCAAGAGCAGACGGAGAAGATAAGTTTACAAAAATTGAATTCGTAAAAAAAGGCGAAGGTAATAATTTTAAACAAAATATAGAGATTATAGAAGTTAAAGCAAATTCATCTATAGAGATTATACTAATTTTGAAGCAAACATTCAAAAATAAATACATTTTTGAAACACATATATCTAGATATCCAATCATCAATCTTGAAATTATTGTGAATTTGCCAAAAGATTTTTCTTTTAGTCTTTCAGCAGACACTTTGTCTTCACCTTTAGAAACGCATGTTGATACAGCCAGAAAAAAAACTTACCAAGTGAAAGGTGCAATCTATAAGGGACAAGGAATTGAATTTTTTGCAGAAAAAATAAAAAATGATCAATAACACGTCGCATAACAGAAACTAACCGCTTCGCTTCGGGACTTGCGCCCTCGCTCGGTCTACGACACATAGGCTTTTGGCACTCCTCTTGCTTACGCAAGCGTCGCGCCAATCCCTAACGTCCCTTCCGGGACTCAGGGCCAGCCTACGTCGGTTAGTCTAGTTCGTTAACCGCAATGTTTGAATTGGCTTATCAGTAAAACAAAGAAAATAATTGATTACATATTAAGCCAATAACAATCATATGAAAAAAAATATCAAACTAATAGCTATATTAATTATATTTATTCCTCTCATAATATACAAATGTAATTTAAATTCAAAAATCCCAAATAAAGAATCAACTTCCACCCAAACCATAGATATTGACGAAGAAATTGAAAACAAAAAAGAAGTTCATAGTTTTATCAATAGTATAAAAACAAAAGACTGTATTAGTTTCAGAAAACGACTCAAGCATGACTATGTCTATATTATTTCAGAAGTGACCTATGTATTTGACTTTACGCGGGAAAACGATTTTCACTTTGATAAATTAAAAAAAATTAGTATCTGCGATTTCCTATTCAACCAAGATACATTAAATATTTTTTTAAAAAAATATGAAGAAGAATTATATTTAAATTACAATGTATACACATTGACAGAAATAGCACAAAACACAGACACTATTGTCGTCCATTTGCATTACGATGATAACACAAAAAAAAATCAAGTATCAATAGGACTTCTTACTCCCGCACAAGGAGGAAAATATCCGATGTTTGATTTACTTTTCAATTGCGAAACAAAATCTTTTTCAACATGTTATCTAATAGAAAGTAATTCCGAAATAATTCACAAATGAATTCTTATATTTAATGCATAACAAAAATAAAGAAGTTTACCCAATAAACCGTTTGAACAAAACACTGCGGCTAACAGCGACTAACCGCTTCACTTCGGGACTTACGCCCTCGCTCGGTCTCCGACACATAGGCTTTTGTCACTCCTCTTGCTTACGCAAGCGTCGTGCCAATCCCTAACGTCCCGTTCGGGACTCAGGGCCAGCCCACGTCGGTTAGTCTAGTTCGTTATTTGCAATGGCTAGACTGTATGACTCAAGACATGGGTAACACTTTTGTAGCAAGACATAGGTAACACTTTCTGGTTTCTCATCTCTTTAGA
>NZ_RQFK01000005.1 GCF_004770765.1 Leptospira noumeaensis
CTTCGGGACTTGCGCCCTCGCTCGGTCTGCGACACATAGGCTTCTGGCACTCCCCTTGCCTGCGCAAGTGTCGTGACCAGTCCCTAACGTCCCATTCGGGACTCAGGGTCAGCCTACGTCGGTTAGTCTAGTTCGTTATACGAAATGTCCTAAATTTATGAAACAAAACACTCTATTTGCTAGATTACTAGAAAGATTTTTTAATATCAAGAATTCACATGATGATTTACAAAATCCATTTTTAAATCTTTTAAAAAATCAAGAAAATCACCTTACAACAGAATTAATTTACCACTATACCTCATTGGAAGGATTAACAGGAATTTTAGAAAATAAAGAATTATGGCTTTCTAATTCAATTTCATTGAATGATTCAAGTGAGATAAAATATGCAGAATCAATAGAAAAAGAAGTATTATCTGAGTTATTAGAATCTCACAAAGATGACCAATTAGCATTAGATTTCCTAAATTCTTTTTTAGAATCTAAAAAACTAGACAACCAAGTATACATTATTTCTTTCACATCAGATAGCGACTCATTAACTCAATGGCAAGGATACAGTCAAAATCAAGGTGTAGCAATTGGATTTAAAAAGGATACTTTAGCAAAATATACAACCCAACGGTCAAATGAATTCTTTTTAGTCTTCCCTGTGATTTATGATAAAATATTACAAAAATCCATTTTTCAAAAATATTTTTTAGATTTGTTGAGAATTTTAAAAGAAGAAGTTAAACAAGAGAAAATTGAAAAGTCTTTTCATGAAGAAATTATTCAAATTCTAAATGAAACAGTATTTACTGCTTTATCATATTTATATCCTTATTTTAAACATACAGCATTTAAACAAGAACAAGAATGGAGATTTGTTTTAATAAACCATAAATCTAAATATCAATCGAATAAAACCTTAGATATATCTTTCAGATCTGGCAAAAATAAATTAATACCATTCGTAAAAATTAAACTGACTAAAGCAGATACTGAATTATCAGATCTACCAATATCAAATATTATAGTTGGCCCAGGCCCATTTATGAAAAATTTTGCTGAATCAATAGAGTTATATAAAAAAGAAAAAGGGGAAAGTTTCGATGTCAAAAGATCAGAAATTCCTTATAGACCCTAGGACACTTCGTATAACAACGGGGAAACGCTGCGCTTCGGCACTTGCGGCCTCGCTTGGCCTACGGCAAATTTCCCGCTACTCCTAACGCCTTTTACAAAGGCTCAGGGCGGGAAACTTCGTCTCCCCTAGTTCGTTATGCGTAATGTTTTAAAAATCAATTCAAAAATTCTAGGTTATTAAATATATGGGAAAACGATTTTTAGTATCCATCGGCATTAATGATTACGTAAATCATAAAAATTTAGATTTCTGTGTTAAAGATGCGGAAGACATAACTAACGTAATGTCCAAATTTGCTTCTGTTGAAAAAGAAAACACAAGAATTATAACTAGTGAAATTACAAAACCAAATAGTAACCCTTGGGATACATTTTGTGATTCAATTGACGAACTTAAAAGGATATTCAATTCATACGAAGATGATCTATTCTTTTATTTCTCAGGCCATGGAATAAAGTCTGATGAAACTTCCGTTGTTTTCAAAAACAAAACAATCAGATTATCAGAAATTCTATTAAAAATAGATGAATTACTACCTAAAACAAAAATACTTATATTTGACAGCTGTCATTCAGGTATTGGATTCGTTGATGAAACTAAATCAGCGACACTTTATTCTTTACGCACAAAATTAACTTCAGGCTATTATATACTTTCAGCTTGTTCGGAATCCGAAGAGGCAAAAGAATCCAAAAAAAATAAGAACGGTAGATTTACATATTTTTTTATACAAACTATAAGCGATCTTAATAATTACAATAAATATGGTTGTTTGGATTTAAATACCATATTTAGTATTGTAGACGAATATTTCAAAACTAATCCAAATTTTGAACAAAATCCATTTCAACAAATTAAAAGCCTAGGCAGCTATCCTTTAGCAAACAATTTCAACAAATCCCAATTTTATACACGTTACACAATTAGTAACATAACAGAATTTGATTGGAATGATTTTATCACTACAATAAACCTGTATCTAAGCACGAATAAAAATGTAAAAGGAGAGTTTACTAGATTATTACGCGAGCATTGCGAAAACACGTTATCTAATAGTAAAGGGAAAGCTTCTGATCAAACGATTGAAATATCCACCAATAAAATAATCCTTATCGACAATGGAAATTATTTTAATTTATTTTCGCCACCTGAAACGATAAAGCATGGAGGAGGAGTTAAAACTGCAAAAGAATTCGCATCATTATTCTCCGGCTACTATACCTACAATTCTATAACTGAAAATGGTTTAAATTATTATATTTTCGAGTTCGAAGACACCATTAAAGATGAAAAATGTATTTTTCATATTGATTTAAATTCATTCAATAGATTAAAGAATAACAATTTTTCCTTTGATGATCATTGCCATGAATTAGTTATAAGATTTGAAAATTTTGTTATGATGCACAGTTTAATAAATATTTCCATAAGTAATTTAACAAATGAATATCGAAGACTGAATAAACCTATATTTTTTGAATTAAATAAGAATGATCGATTGATAAAGGATGTAGAAAATATGATAGATCTCATGGGAGCTTCAGAATTTATAATAATAAGAACTTATTCAGATTAAAACACTACGCATAACAGCAACTAACCGCTTCGCTTCGGGACTTGCGCCCTCGCTCGGTCTGCGACACATAGGCTTCTGGCACTCCTCTTGCTTACGCAAGCGTCGTTCCAGTCCCTAACGTCCCGTTCCGGGACTCAGGGCCAGCCTACGTCGGTTAGTCTAGTTCGTTATGCGTAATCGCTCAAATTTATTCCTCAAGACATGGGAAACACTTTTAATATGCTAAAAATATCGAAAACAGAGGCAAAAGCAGCATATTCAATCGCTTGACTTTTACACAAAAACGACCAATTTTGAGATATGGCGATAGTTGAACTTCTAGATTCAAACTTTATTCAAAACTCCTTAAAAAATTACAAAAAGGAATTGGATATTCTAGGAGTGGAGACCATTCATCTTTTTGGATCTGTCGCTAGAAATGAAGCAAAACAGAATAGTGATATTGATTTCCTGGTCAAATTCAAGTCTGGAATGAAAAATTTTGATAATTATATCAATCTAACATTTCTACTTGAAGACATTTTTAAAGTAAAAGTTGATTTACTTACTACTGAATCTATATCTGGTTCTCTCAAAAATTCCGTTGAAAGTGAGTCAGTATTAATTGAAGTCTGACTTAGATTATATTAAGCATATATATAATGAAATTCTCTTTCTAAAGGATGAATTATCAAAAACTGATGAAAATTCATTTCTTAATAATAATGTCCTAAAACGAGCATTTGTCCGAAGTATCGAGATTATTGGCGAAGCCTCTAACAAACTTTCTGATTCTTTTAAAAAAAAGCATAATCAACCTGAATGGCGAAAATTTTCTGCAACGAGAAATCATTTAATACATGGCTACTTCATCGTTGATTATGATATTGTTTGGGATCTTGTTAAAAACAAAATTCCAATTCTTGAAATTCAAATTAAAGAAATTTTACAAAAAGAAAAAACACTTTTTGATTAACTTTCGCGACTACGCATAACAGCGACTAACCGCTTCACTTCGGGACTTACGCCCTCGTTCGGTCTACGACACATAGGCTTTTGGCACTCCTCTTGCTTACGCAAGCCTCGTGCCAATCCCTAACGTCCCGTTCGGGACTCAGGGTCAGCCTACGTCGGTTAGTCTAGTTCGTTATACGCAAGCCAGAAAAATCTATGTTAAATTTAGAAAATATTAAAGAAGTTCAGAATATTGCTAAAAAAACTATAGAACATGTTCAATTACATACCAAAGAAGGAATGAATGAACAAGATATCAAGATTCTCGCTGAATCATTCATGGAAAGTAACGGAATAAGCAGGTTTTGGTATTATAATGTTGGTGCTTTAGTTCTAGCTGGAAATAGATCCCTACTTTCAATCTCTGGAAAAGACTACGTTCCTTCTAAAGTTAAAGTCAAAAACGGAGACGTTATTACTATTGATTTAAGTCCAGTTTTAAATAACACTTGGGGTGATTTTGCCAGAACTTTTTATATTGGTAAATCAAATAATGAGATTAACGAGGCTTTGGAATTTATAAAAAACCTTCATTTGATGTTTATTGATATTTATAATCATAATTTAGCTATTTCAATGATTCACAATGAATTATGCAAAAAAATTCAGAATAATGGTTTCGAACTTTTAGATTTTAGAAACAATTTCGGACATTCTATTGAAGAAGACATCACCTTAAGAAAATGGTTCGACTCAAATAATAATGAAAAATTCTCTACTTTAAAGTTTTTCACATTCGAACCTCATATCAAAAAAATAGGAACTAATTATGGAATTAAACATGAAAATATCTACTATTATGATGGATCTAAATTAATCGACGTATAATCTGGCCAGCGTATAACAACGGGGAAACGCTGCGCTTCGGCACTTACGGCCTCGCTTGGGCTTCGCCACATTCCCTTTCTGTCACTCGTTTGCATACGCAAACTCCGTGCCAGTCCCTAACGTCCCGTCACCGGGACTCAGGGTCAGGGATCGTCGTCTCCCCTAGTTCGTTATGCGAAAGCTGAAATAAACTTATGCAAATCATACAAAAAATAGAAATCAAAAATTTTCGTTCATTCGGTAACAGAAAGCAAGAAAAAACCGAAATAAACGAAATTAAAAAACTAAATATTTTTTCTGGATCTAACGATTCAGGAAAATCAAATATATTGAGAGCCTTAAACTTATTTTTTAACAAAAAGACAAATTTAAATGAGTTTTTCGTTTTTGAAAACGATTACTTTCAACGAGTAAATCGAGACGACGATGATATCAAGGAGGAACTCGTTACCATTAAAATTTGGTTTAATAATACAAAGAATAGAAATCTTAATAGACAAAATAGATCTGAAATAAAACTTCCAGAAAGTTTTTGGGTTTCAAGAAAATGGAAAAAAAGTTCGGAGTATAGTACATACGATCAAGATGATGGAGTAAAATTAGCTTTTCAAAAAGAAAAGGGAGATTTTCAGAAAGATTTTTTTGATCAAAAAACAATGCAGTTAAGATCAAATATAAAAGCAAGCCTTTCGAAACAACTAACTGATTATCTAGATTCCGTGCAATATCATTATATACCAGCCATAAAAGATAAAGAATATTTCTCTCATTTATATGGAGAATTACAACAAACATTACTAAAAGAAAAAAAATCTAACGTAGAAACGAATAAATCAAACTTTCAAAAATCGATTCAAGATGACACCTTGATTCTAATGCAAGAATTCGAAAGAGTTGCAAATAACAATTTTCTAAACGTTCAACCCGTATTTGAATTACCAAATCTAATCAATCTATTTCGTACCTTAAAAGTTCAGACAGGATTGGTAAATCTATTATTCCGAGGAGATGGAATTCAAGCCAAGTTAATACCTGAAATTCTAAATTTCATATCAACAAAAGAAAGCTCATTTACTGTAAAAAATATTAAATCAGGAGAAAAAGCAAAAAAATACTTTATATGGGGTTATGAAGAGCCAGAAAATTCTTTCGAATATAAAAATGCCCAGCTTCTAGCTGATAGATTTAAAGATACTTTTACAGAAAATGCACAGATTTTCCTTTCAACTCATTCATTTAATTTCTTATCATTAAACGGCGACAATATTTCAAAATATAGAGTCTGGAAAGATGATTCAATAGAAAGCTCTCGAATAACGAAAATAACTTATAATAAAAATGGAGAAGTAAACTTTGATACCAAAGATTTCAGAAATGATTTTTATAGACTAAATGAAGAACTAGGAGTCTTCTCATTAAATAACAAACTTGAAGAAATCTTTATTGAAACAGAAAAATATAAGAGGATATTAGAAAATAAATTCAAGACAATTAAAAAATCAGAAAACTGCTTATTAGTAGAAGATACTTATGATCAAATTTATAAAATCGCGTGGCTTAAGATTAACAATATAAATTGTAGTGAAGCTAATTATGAAAGTCTATTTGAGGAAAAAGCAAACTTTCGAGTAATGGGGATGGAAGGAGCCGGATCTGTTTCTGGTTTTTTAAGGGCGAAAAATGTCTCCATTTTTAAGGATAACAATATAGTAGGTTTATTTGACTTTGATAAAGAGGGAACAGAAAATTACAGTAATTTAAAAAAAGAAAAATTTTGGACAGCGGAAAATTCAGGGGATAAAAATAGCTGTATTTTCAAAAAAAGAACCGATCACAAATCCTGTTATGCTATGTTAATTCCAGTACCAGCAAATTTAACATATCTAGCTGATATAAAACATCCTAATTTTTCAAATTTTATCGAAATTGAAAATCTATTGCCAGAAAATTTCTTAACCGAAAATGATCTTGTTGAGGAAATGGAAATCTTAGAAAGAAAATATTACAAAATAAAAGATGATAAAAAAAAATCACTTTGGAAGTTATTGTTTAATTTAGAAAGTAAACATTTTTCAAATTTTATACCTATTTTTGAAAAGCTAGAAGAATGGTTCGGTTAGTTTCAGCCTTCGCATAACAGCAGGGAAACGCTGCGCTTCGGCACTTACGGCCTCGCTTGGGCTGCGCCACATTCCCTTTCTGTCACTCGCTCGCATACGCAAGCTACGTGCCAGTCCCTAACGTCCCGTTCGGGACTCAGGGTCAGGGAACGTCGTCTCCCCTAGTTCGTTATACGCTATGCTATAAATATTAAACAATAAAAATAGGAACAGATTATGAATAAGAATTATTTAAATATTTTTATTACCCTAACTATAATACTTTTCTGTAAAAAACCAATTCAAAAGTCAACTATCAATAATGATAAAGAAGAAAGTAAAATTGAATATTCAGAATACAAAAAAAACATAGCTTCAAAATTAATTATAAGAGACAAACCGGATATTTCTGGAAAACAAATTGCGTATCTGAATAAATGTGATCTCGTCAAATTTATATCAGAGGAGCAAAACATCGTTAAAATTGATGATTTAGAGTTCCCTTTCTATAAAATACAAACTCTTGATGGAATTACCGGCTATGCATACGGAGGTTATTTATGGCATACAACCTTAACTCCAGATAGCGACTTTTATAAATCAAAATATGTTCTTAACAAAGCTCCGTTTAATATTCTAGGTAAGTGGAAACAATATCCTGACGATGAAAAAGAGCTTAATTATTATTATATATTCACGAAAGATACTGCAACTTTGGATTACTATTTTCCTCCAGAAGAAGAAACAGACTTCACGCCTAGCCGGGATCCACATGAATATGCTAAAGGTCCCTATACTTACGATGGTTGTTGTGAAATTAATGTTCCATTGGAAAGTGGAAAAAACCTTAAATTCAATGTTGTCAAATTTAAAGGCGAAACAACTCTTATGACGAATTGCTTTATCTTTGATCCAAAATTAAAAGAAGAATTATCTGATTTAAAATAGCACAGCGTATAACAGCAACTAACCGCTTCGCTTCGGGACTGGCGCCCTCGCTCGGTCTACGACACATAGGCTTCTGGCACTCCTCTTGCTTACGCAAGCGTCGTTCCAGTCCCTAA
>NZ_RQFK01000006.1 GCF_004770765.1 Leptospira noumeaensis
ACATTTATAGTTAATGTTGCAAAGGAAGCTTGGACTAAAATGAATGTTCCAAAAAATCTACTTCCAATTTGTGAGTACAATGGGAATTATTACTGCCTAAATAATATTAACGAAGTAGTATATTGATCCCATGACGGAATAAGCGAAAAAAAATGAAATGATTTAGCAAGCTGGATTAAAGAAGTTTGGATTGACAGAACATAGAAAAAACAAACCTAGCTAAACGCACGTCGTATAACAACGGGGAAACGCTTCGCTTCGGCACTTACGGCCTCGCTTGGGCTACGCCACATTCCCTTTCTGTCACTCGTTTGCATCCGCAAACTCCGTGCCAGTCCCTAACGTCCCGTTAACGGGACTCAGGGTCAGGGAACGTCGTCTCCCCTAGTTCGTTATGCGATATTGAAATAAATAATTATTAAAAAGGAAAAAATGGAACTTCACGACTTCTGCACACAATTTAATATTCAACTGTCAGAATTTAAAAAAAATGAGGACTGGAATTCATTACTAAAAATAAAAGCCGACTACCAATCATTTATACAAAACATTGAACCTATTTCTTCAATGGTTACAAATTCTTTACAGAAAGTTCCAAACGTTAAGTATGTAAAATGCAGAATTAAAGATCCCGCACATTTAATGGAAAAAATATATCGAAAAAACAAAGAATCTGTTTTTCAAAAAATTAACATACGCAATTATAAAAACAGTGTTACTGACCTTATAGGTGTAAGAGTTCTACACCTATTCAAAGACGACTGGAAAAATATACACGACTTCATCACTAAAACCTGGGAGTTAAAAGAAAAACCAATTGCATATGTAAGAGAAGGAGATAACACAAGTATTTATAAAAAAAACAAATTAAAAATAATGGAACACCCTAGAGCCTATCGTTCTATTCATTATGTCATCAAGTGTCAACCAAACAAAGTAGTTCATAATGTTGAAATTCAAGTAAGAACAATATTCGAAGAAGCATGGAGTGAAATAGACCACTCAATGAAATATCCTTATGACCTTAATAATAAAATTATTGCACCATACCTAATTATGTTCAATCGCTTAGCAGGTAGTGCTGACGAAATGGGTTCGTATGTAAAATTTCTAAAAAACCAAATAATAGAACTCGAAAATAACCACAAAAACGAAATATCTAACTTACAAACAAAAATCGACAATATGGAAATTAAACAAGCAGACAAGTCAAAACTGAAAAAAGAACTAGAACTTATGAGAAACATTAAATACATTTCAACAAACAATAAAATTGATAGAAGCCAATATTACGATTACATTGCTAAATATCCGATAAATGCAATTTTAAATAAAGAAGTAAGAATCTCCATCAAACGAAAAAGAAAAAATAAATAAATTTCAACATCGCATAACAGCAACTAACCGCTTCACTTCGGGACTTGCGCCCTCGTTCGGTCTCCGACACATAGGCTTTTGGCACTCCTCTTGCTTGCGCAAGCGTCGCGCCAATCCCTAACGTCCCCTCCAGGGACTCAGGGCCAGCCTACGTCGGTTAGTCTAGTTCGTTATACGAAAGTCAGCAAATATAATGAAAAACAAGAAAACATATTTAAAAAAAATATTAAGCCACGCAAATGTAATTAAGAATTCAGCTACGCTCCATACTTACTATCATAACGATTTCAAAATCTTTAATAATTTTGAACATTTATTAAACGAATCAGAAAACCGGTACGGAAAAACAAAAACAAATCAATTCTTAAACCTCTTCGATTCAATTTATAGAGCAATTTTATTAGAATTCAGAAATGACAGTATATTCCTATCTCCTTCAATGCTCAGCACCTTAATTTACTTTGAATGGAAAAGCAATTCTCTTCTCTTCATAGATAAAACTATAGAAAGTTTATATTTATATGGAATTAATAAGCATTCTTATATAATATTTCCACTAGTAAAATTCGGAATAAGTAAATCCGGTATCAAAATGTTTTTTTCAAAAAAACTATCTCTTTCCTTAAACTTAAAAGAATCTATTTTTTTTCCGCAAACTAACGATCACAATAAAACTATATTATCTATCAGCAATTATATACAACAAAGCGAAAATAAAAAACCAAATTTGGATTTGAAGCTAATCGCACATTACCTAAAATCAAGGCCACTGGAGTGGTTTAACAAAAACCCTATCGCTATTCTAAAAATAAAAAGCACTTTCTCTTCATATTATGAAAATGAATTCATTATTTCTAAAATACTAGAAAAGGAAATCGCAAAATTAATTATATTAAACATTTCACAGAAAAAAAAATATCTAGCTAAAACTAATTCAGATATTAGTACTCTAAATGTAAATAATTTTAGCACAAAAGATATTAAACATTACCTATATCTTTATAAGCAAAAGGACAAAACTATACCCGTTGCAATACCCTTACATGAAGGGAGAGGATTCGTTTCGGAATTGATAAATACTAATCTAGATATTTTCCTACACAAAGGATCACCTTCCGCAAATACCCTGGAAATATTTAACTTTATAGACTTGGTTTACAACATAATTTTAAGTAAAAAAATTAAAGGGGAAGAATTTAACTTTTATATGAGAATCATATCTTCTCTCGAGTTTCTGAGAAGATCTATCTCAACTAGAATAGGAATAGACAAATGGATCTACTTTGGTTCTGCATTAGAGATTTTATTATCCGAAGGAGTAAAGGGAGTTATAACTGAAACAATAAAAATTAATGGGGCATTCCTTATAAAAACCAAGCAAGAATCTTTATATAAAAAAATTGAAACGATATATGACAACAGAAGTAAAGCTATTCACCAAGGAACTGAGACAGAAGACTCGATCAAAGACTTTTACTCAACATATACAGAAATATTTCATGGTTTGATTAAGCTTATCAAGAAAAAGAAATTAGACTTAAAACTGAAACGACCTTTGAATGATTTCATAAAAAAATCTATAGTAAATGGTAAATTGACAAAATGGGAGAAGAAGAAAATCTCCGATAGAATCCAATAAGCTGACCTTCGTATAACAACGGGGAAACGCTGCGCTGCGGCACTTACGGCCTTGCTTGGGCTGCGCCACATTCCCTTTCTGTCACTCGCTCGCATACGCAAGCTACGTGCCAGTCCCTAACGTCCCGTCACCGGGACTCAGGGTCAGGGAACGTCGTCTCCCCTAGTTCGTTATGCGTAATGGGTTAAAATTTAAATTTAAAAAGAATAACGAAAAATAAAACGTAATTTACTACTTGACTTTGTAGTCACCGTGACTACCATTTTCTTATGAAATCAATCGGAATAAAAGACCTAAAAAATCACTTAAGTAGTTACCTGGAATTCGTTAAAAAAGGTGAAACTATTGTAATTTTCGATAGAAATAATCCTATCGCTGAAATCAAAAAATTCTCTCCTATTGAAAGTAAAACCGATTTGTATATTAAAGAAGCCACTGAAAATAATTCTCTAATACCAGCTAAAAAATTTAAACCTGTAAAAATGCCTAAATCTCTAATCATTAAAGGTCTTTCAAAAGATGAAATATCTAAAACTTGGAAATCTATATATAATGAAGAGAGAAATTAACTTTGGCTTTATATATCGATAGTAGTTTTTTATTAAATATTATCTATTCTGAAATAAACTCTGATAAATACTTAGAAATCTTCAATTCACATGAGAAAAAATTCAGTTCAATTCTTTTAGAAATAGAAACTTATAGATCAATAAATCTCTTTTACAATTTAAATCGAAAATTACTCAATAAAGCGTGGCTAAATGAATACGAAGGAACTTTAAATGAATTTCTCGCTCAAATTAGTTTAAAAAACGTAGATTTTGACGTGCAGTCTGAAATAAAGAAGAATAAGAATATATTGGAATTGAAATCTCTTGATGCGACACATTTAGCTACAGCTATTCATTTTAGAAGAATGATTTCAGAAAGTTTAATAATTTGCACTTTAGATGATAAATTTCGCACAGTCTCAAAAAAATTTGAATTCAATATTCTACCAAAAAGTATAACTAAATAACCCACTACGCATAACAGCGTCTACTCACTTCGCTTCGGCACTGCGGCCTCGCTTGGGCTACGCCACATTTCCCTTCTGTCACTCGCTCGCATACGCAAGCTACGTGCCAGTCCCTAACGTCCCGTCCGGGACTCAGGGTCGGGAAACGTTGAGTAGACTAGTTCGTTATACGCAAGTTGCGAAAAATTTCTGAAAATTCTTGATCACCCTACATTAACGAATATAAACTCATTAATAAGTAAAAAATATAAGAAATTCAGGAAGTATTAAATAGTTTTAAAGCTATTCAGAATGTAAGAAATCATAAATATTAACTCAAAATAGAAAATTTAAAATAACTTACCAATGAGACTAAAAAAAATGAAAGAGAAAACAATACTTATTTTACTCCTTACACTATTAAATTTTTGCTCAAAAGAAAAAATGAATTATGAAATTTCTGAAACATACAAAGGACTACGATCAAACGCCTTTTCAATAACTCCGGAAAGCATAAACTTGTCATTAAACAAACAAAATTCAGTTTATGGCATCGTTATGGAAACTGGATACCCAGATGCCGTTGTGTCGCTAATTTCTTTAGCTGACGGAACTACAAGCTTATACTTCAGTAATGGTGGAGGAATGATTGGAATTGGTGAACATGAAAAACCTAAAGCCAAAAGTATATTTTTTACAAATGAAGCAAACAATTATCTTCCATTCACACAACAAGAAAAAAGTAACCAATTTCGACTTCCAGAAAAAAACGAAGTTATCTTTTATTTTCTAACTACTAATGGAATATTTTCGTTCGCAGATTTAGAGCAAAATCTTGGAAATGAAAAATCAAAACTATCAAACCTATTTTTCATTGCGCATGAACTAATAACGGAAGCACGATTAGTTTCCGATAAAAATAACTAATTATAGCATTTCGCAACCAGCGTATAACAGCGACTAACCGCTTCACTTCGGGACTGGCGCCCTCGTTCGGTCTACGACACATAGGCTTTTGGCACTCCTCTTGCCTTCGCAAGCGTCGTGCCAATCCCTAACGTCCCGTTACCGGGACTCAGGGCCAGCCTACGTCGGTTAGTCTAGTTCGTTATACGCAAGCCTGATCAGGATCAAATACTCAAAATAAAAAACCTATGAGTCAATCAGAACATTCAAAGATCATAACTAAACAAGCTAATAAATTATTTAAACCACACGGAATAGTTCAAAAGGGAAAATCACGCACGTGGTATGACGATCATGGTATATATACAACTATAATCGAATTTCAACCACATAAGCGGGAACATGGATCTTTTTTGAATGTTGGCGTGAATTTTCATTGGTATGTGAAAAATTATATATCTTTTGATATTGGAAATCGAGTAACCGAATTTGAAAAATTTGAAACAGCCGAACTTTTTACTATTAAAATAGATGAAATGGTTAGATTAGCCCTAGAGAAAGCTTTTAATTATCGACAAAAACTGATAAATATTATTACGATAAAGGATACTATTTTATCACATAACTTTACCAGCGATTCTCTCTGGGGGAATTACCATAAAGGCATTATTTGTGGTCTTACGAAAGATATAGAAGGCCTCAATAAACATTTTGAAGATTTACTATTAGTTGACCATGACTTTCAATGGGTAAAGGAACTCAAATTAAATGTAATTGAACTAAAAAAAGCAGCACTGGATTATAAAAAATTTCAGAAGGAAATACATTCTACTATCATTGAAGCAAGAAAATTGAAGAAATTAAAAAATATAGAAATTCAATTATAAAAAACTATTCTCTATTTAGAGAAGTAGAAATATTCAATATTATATATTGAGGAAATATAATTTAAGAAAGAATAAGAATAATTATTCTATAATCAGGCCAGCGTATAACAGCAACTAACCGCTTCGCTTCGGGACTTGCGCCCTCGCTCGGTCTGCGACACATAGGCTTCTGGCACTCC
>NZ_RQFK01000008.1 GCF_004770765.1 Leptospira noumeaensis
AAATGCTACTGTAAATGGAGTTGGAACTGGGAATATTGCCACTAACACTAGTTATATTGTATCTAAATTTGACAATGCTATTGATCAATTATCCCAAAGAAAGTTTGATGCAGAACCTCCTGCACCAATGGCCTTCACTTCTACAAGTCCAGATGAGGGTAAATCCTATGCGGGTGGAAGTCCTGGAGGATTTGCGGGAGTAGGGGGAACTGTTAGATCCATCCAAGAAAACTTCCTTAGAGGGACCACAAACTATATAGAAAACAAAATTGGTTCTGCCTTTGGGGTAGGGAGTTTTTCTCCTGTTTCCGGATCTAGTGGAGCCTATTCGATCCTAGGTGCTGCTACGGAGAGAAAGGTAGACACGTCTCTTTCTATTAATGGTAAGGATGTATACAACTACTTCCAGGAAACTACAAATGGGGTTTACCAATACTCACAAATTCTCTCTGCCAACGAAAACAATGAAAACATGCAGAGGATTGAACAACAGAAGTTAATCAACCAATATGCTTATGTTGTGAACTGGGATACGAGAACTGAAGGCAACCTGTCTTCCACTAACCAAGCCTATTTGGATCAAATGAATTCATTCCAATGCACCAGAGAATGTAAAGACTACCAATCTGCATTCCAGGACAAATTCCAAAATGAATTAGCTGAGCTAAAGAACCAAGGATTGGAATACATGAATGGCAAACTTGTTAAGAGTTTGACCTTAGAAGAGAAGATCCTTACGGGTCAGGCTGATTATAAAACTCTTACTGATGACCAGAAGAAGGACTTTGGGAAGTGTTTTGCTAACCCTACTGCGGGAGTGTGTGGAACACTACTCGTACAAGAGTTTGATTATTCCATCAATGAAGTGAGTAATGTCGCTACTCTCACTAAACGGATTAGTGATGGATCCATTGCTGGTCGTGATGCAAACGGATACTATTCTGGGAAGAAGGACGAGGTTCGTCACATCAGTTTATCCAATCTGGAGATGGTGAGTGCTCCTACAAACAAGGGACTCTTTGATATTTGGGACAATTCTGATTGGCAATCTTTTGCTGATGCTAGTAGCAATGCCTTAAATGACGTCTACACAAACCTTACTAAAGATGGTACTGCTATTGGTAATGCGACTACAAGTATACGCAAAACCGAAGCTGCTAATGAGAAAGCTTTCCAAGAAAGAAAGATTAACCAAGAAAAGAACGATTCTCTTATACAAGAACTAGCACTAGCTTACTTTACCGGTGGTGCTGCTGGTATACAATCTACCATCAAGGGTAAAATTGAAGACCACATCAACATGGAACTTGCTAAGGCTTGGATCTCTGCTACCGGTGGTAGTGAAGAAGATATACAACTAGCTTCA
Source organism: Leptospira noumeaensis (assembly GCF_004770765.1). Taxonomy (NCBI): domain Bacteria; kingdom Pseudomonadati; phylum Spirochaetota; class Leptospiria; order Leptospirales; family Leptospiraceae; genus Leptospira; species Leptospira noumeaensis. Next base: position 1,367 of record NZ_RQFK01000008.1, read on the forward strand.
CAGCTAGTAGAGTTTATGAGAGGTAGAGTCGAAATCCGTAATAAGAAAGCACAAGAGGCCATTGGATTTGAAAATCCTTTGGATTTTTTTAATCCAATTAAACGTTTGCAAGTAGAAATCAAAGCTGTTGAACAAGCAGTAAAAACCGCCTATACTACTTCAACTGATATCTTAAACCGGGCAACTAATGGACTTTTTGGATCCGTTTTGAATGTTATACGTTTACCATATACAATGATTGCTCAAGGAGTCATGGGTAAAGAAGCGTTCAATGATACAATGAACCAAATTAATGCCAAAGAAAATCGCATTGCAGAAATCAAAGCAAGAGAATTTGAAGTTGCTAAAGGTGGAGTCAGCCAAGCGATTGCTGGTGCTACCGGATTACCATTGGATCTTGTCTCCAATATGGTTACTGATTACCATGGAGAAAAACAAGCTGCCAGAGTTAGACAAACTATGCAAAGAGATCCTTTTACTTACATAGGTGCAAATGTAGTAGGAGTTGTTGGGGGACTTGTAAAAACTGTTGCGGTTGCTGGAGGTGTCACAGAGTCAGAATTCCAGTCTGCAATAAATGCAACTCATTCACTAGCGAATATAGGAAATTATAATCCTGCAAGTTATACACAAGCTAGTTTAGCCTTCTCATACCAATACTTTGGAATGCAATCATCTGTGGCGCATCACCATACTGCCGTGATTGATATTTCTAATACAAGAGCCGTTGTTGATGAACTAGGTAAACAAGCAATTGCTAACCAGATCGCCACCTCTATGGGAATTGATCCTAGCATTGCTAAGAGTTTTGTAGACAAAGGTTACGCAGATCATCAGCAGAGAATCAACGATAGGAAAGCACAAGCTGCAGCAATTGAACAGGTTGCAGTTACGGCTGCTACAACGGCTCTTACTTTTGGAGCTGGCGCAGCTCTTGGGGCAATGATCAACTCTGCAAATTCAGTTATCAGTGCTATAGGGAACTTTATCAATTCAGCTGGTGCTTTGATGGGTAGTGCTGCTACAACAGGTGCTAGCTTGGTTACTCAAGGTGGACAAATGTTATTCTCTGCTATTGGAAATACGATTGTCCAAGGTGCATACGGAGCTAGAAACGGGATTGAAGGTGCCCTTGCGGGTATGGCAAACGGTATTCTTGGTGGCGTTACACAGTTCATGGGCCCAATTCAGTCTGGACTGTTCGCGGGTATCACGCCCGGTCTTGGTGTCACTTATTCACCTAGCGATGGTTGGGGTGGATCTATTGGTTTAGGAAACTCAACTACCAATGCCAGTATCTCCTTCTCACAACGAGGAAATACTACTTTCCAGGGTTCCGCAGGATTAAAAGAAAATCTCCAACTAACGGCAAATGTTACCACCAATGGTCAGGCAACAGTAGGTCTTGCTATGGACACAGATAGCGGTTTTGATTTTTCAATGGACTATGATCTAGCTGGATCCGGACTTTCTGCCGGCCTTGGGTATACTATACCGGGAACGACATTGTCACTCACCTCTACAGTAAGTAGGGATGGTTTATCTACATCTTTAGAATTCGAAGGTAGAGGCATCGCCACCAACGGTCCGGATGGATTCCAAATGGATGAAATCAATTTTGCTGAGCAAAATATCAATGCGGCTCAAGATAAAACCCAAAAAGACCAGAACACCGCTCGACTGATCGCAAGCGGCGAATATTCTGCTAACGATGTGGCTAAGATGAGTGATAATGATTTTGACCAGGCTGTTGCTAACCTACCAAAAGAAAACTCTAACGCCATTGAGGCATTCTTTGCGGACATGGGGGATTATATAGATAAGAATATAAACACTGGTATTGACTACGCTATTGCGATTGGTGGGTCTCTTGCGAGTGGCGCTGCACTCTTTTATGGAATCGGAACGACTCCTGGTGAGGGGAATTCACCTACGATTCCTAATACTCAAACTGTTGTCGTTACAGAGCCGAATAGGAAGAGGGAGGATGAGGACGGAAATACTATAGATAATCAAGACCCACCGAAGGCATCAGATCCGCCTACACCTCCTAACGTCGCACAGGCCATGCCAGCACCAGGTGGGAAAAAAGAAGAGGGATCGAAAGCTTCTGATCCAGCGGCAAGTCCTACAGAAAGAGGTCAAAAGCAACCAGACCCAGCACAACCTTACAATCCCGACAGTAAATTAAATAAAGTAATGGATGATTTGAAAGGGAAGTCTCCCGCTGAAATCAAAAAATATTTCAGCGACCTAAGCCCTTCAGAAATAAACCAGCTAGTGAAAGACGGAAAAAACCTGACAGGCACATTGAAAGCAACAGAAACAGTAATTACCAAAACAGATAAGGTTGCTGTAAAGGAAAGAGAAATCAACCCTGCAAAAGAATCCGATGTTCGCAAAATAAATGACAAAGTAGAAAGTTTTATCAATCAGCAACTCATCAAAAATTATGCAGATTCGTTAGCAGCCCACGATTCGAATTACGATACTTCTAAAAACAAATACGATCAGACTATTGCAAATTCAGAAGCAATTCGATTGATGGGTGAATCGATTGTGAAACTTGATTCTGATTCTCCATTACGTCAGCAATTAGAGTCCACAAGAAAGCTGCTAATTGAAACATCAGCAGCAACCAGTGGAGCGATCAGTACATTTCTGAAAGATGTAAGGCCAACTGCGGATCAGTTAATTGCTGCTTCAAAAAAACTGGAGGATTATCAAAGTGGAAAGATCCAAAATTTAGATGCAGAAACATCCAAGCTGATAGCGCACCAACTTATTTTAGATAAAGATTTCGCCGCGATGGCTCAACCTCAATCCTTAAAGGATTCGTATGTAGATTTAAAGGCTAAACAAGCAGCCGCCGAAAAAGGATTTGCAGACGCAATCAAGAAATTTGAAAATAAAGAAATCACTCAGAAAGAACTGACAAAACAATTGGGAGATCTCGAATCAGCTTATAAAAAAGCTTTATCGACTCACAATGAAAATTGGAAAAAATATGAAAGCGATGTTGCTAAAATGATCCAGACAAGAGATACAGATCGTAAGATTTCTGTAACAAGTTTAGACAAGATAACTGCTGGAATCGTTGTCGATGGTCCAACAAAGTATAATGATGTAACTGCGAAGTATAAATTATACCAAGACGAATCTGGCAATATGAAACTAGTTGCGAGCGGCGATGCGGCTCTTTTAGAAAGGGCCGCACAGCAAAAGGATTTTGCAGATGCTTTAAAGACACTTCCAAAAGACTATTCAATTAAAATTGATCCAGATACTGGAAAAATTCTAACTGGATTAGATGGGAAGCCACTTTCTATGAATCCTACTGATGCAGATAGAAGAAGAGAAGCTTTGGATGCAATCAAAAAAGACTTAGGTGGTGACGTATTCGATCCAAAAAACAACCCTAACTTTGCTAAGCTGGAAGCTATTGGAAATTTTGAGCAGCGTGAGGTAAACGGTGTGACTGTATATACAACGTCGGTTAATGGAGTTACATTTGATTTTATCGGTGACCATAAAGTAACACCTGAAAGATCTATTTTAGAAGCAGATGGTGCCAATTGGATGAAACTTTCGCAAGCGGCTGAGAATTCTAAAATTGAGTCACTCGGACTGACTTCAGTGAAACGCGATGACTCTAGTAGCCATGGGGGTGGATATTCATTTGATGTAGGCTCGGTAACAGATACAGATGGAAATGAGATTTTAATTTCTCACGGAAACAAAGATTTTATAGCTGGTGAAGTTCCCCCTACTCCGCAGGCTCCGCTCGATCGATTTTTAGATCAAATTGCAGGAAACGACTCTAATAAGTTTTCTTATAACCCTTACTATATGGTGGATGGAAACGGGAATCGAACACCTAACTTTTTTACAGCAGTAACCCCAGATACAAATTGGTCGAAGGGAAACTGGGAAACACTTGAGGATTCCAAACAAAAGGAATATGCCAAGGCGATGAGAGAATTAGCAATTCAGTATTCAAAAGATAATAATCTTCCTGAGATCAAATTGTCAGATGATAATGTTAAGCAAATGTGGAACCATAGGCATCATTTACATGTAACAGAGGTTTCTAAATGAAACCTTTTGTTTCCTTTGTCTTTGCATTGATTCTTATATCATGCACTTCGAATTCCGCTAAATCAGAACCAGTTTTATCGCCTAGTTCTGATAAGACTACTTTGATTGAAGAAATTCAATTTTTAAAAGATTCCGGATTCCCGCTCTCTCCAGAATTTGAGATATCAAGCTTCCCGACAAAAAGTAGAGCGTATGAAGAGGAAAGAAAAAAATATAAAATATTAATAAAAGCCTCATCAAAAATTAGGATGCTTTCCGTATATATCGAAGATAATTATACATATTTAAGTTCTCCACGAATTGGAAAGAGTAAAGGCTTCAGTTTTGACAAAGGTAAAATATTGGAAATTTATAACCGAGAACCGATTCTTCCAATTGTAGAAGACGGGAGAGCCTTTGATAACTCGTTAACAGGTATCAGCTTCAAATACAGTAATGGCATCCTTTCAGAAGTGGCATGCTATTATCATTTCGATCCTTGCGACGAAAAGATACTGCTCGAACCTTCGGGAGAAATCAAAAAAGTGATCAAGGAGAAACAATCCTGTAAAAAAGGCTGTGGAAACCTAGTTTTCTTCCGTGCTCCTGGCTTCTACAAAATCGCAGACAACAAAGTACGTGTTCGCAAAGAACCCTCTACCAAATCAGAAATCATCACGGAATTAAATAAAGACACACCAATTGAAGTCATCGCGGATGCAGAAGTCTATGAAGAAGTGTTTCCGCACTACGGCACTTGGGGCAAAGTCAAATTAGATGATGGACGGGAAGGTTATGTTTACGGGGCATTCCTCCGAGCTCCCGCTGAACCGGATGTTGTAGCAATTCGGGAAAAAGCAGAAGTTTGGAAAAAAGCAAAGAATAAGAAATGAATTGTATGATGATATGATCAAGCCTACTGGGTATTCTGCTAATTAGAATAGGTAGCAATGGGTAGTGATTTGAATTCAATACCGCGCGCCAGCGATTGCAGCGGAAATCCTTTCCGTAGGAAAGATTGTAGCGTAAAGCGCGGTCGGTTATAGATTGAAGTAATGGCCATCAAACAAATGCGAGGCGCCCAAATTATTAGCAATGCTAGTATCTCTTTCTCTCAAAGAGGGGATACCACCATACAAGGATTCGTTAACTTAAGGCTTACTACAAATATTACCACCAATGGCACGAATGGGTTCCTAATAGATTGGATCTATTCTGCCTGGAAAATAAAAAACTAACACCTAACGAATTAGGCTTATCGACGTACCCAGTAAAAAAATGCTTGTACTGTTGTGGTACTTCGGCTAGAGTAGTTCGTAAGTAATCCTTAATCGGGTTAAGTCAAACGCCCTGGAAGGTGTGGTAGCCAGCCAGGGCAAATTTCTCCTCCAAGACCAACTTTCTTTTGCACCACCGCCAGACCTTCGGTAAGGTAGTGGTAAAAATCCCAGATTTATGTCTCTTTTATTTATTGACAGTTTATCGACATCGGTACATTTAGGGATCGTTCGGTGGACACTGCCGGACACGGCTCTACCACATAGCCGTTATGACTTAACTCGGAATTCCTAAAAAAAGTTCCGACGGAACGTTCGAAAGAACTTTCCACTTTCTCGATTTTACTTCGACCGAAGGTTTGTCTCGTTTTGAAAAACCAATGGCAAGTAGAGTAGGGGAGTGATGCGTTCGATGAATGCATTGGCATAAAAACGACCAGATGCTCGTAGCCGGAGTCAGTGTTCATTTGGAAGAAGGAACCTAAAATGAAAACCAACCGCACAGGAATTTGGATTCCCAGGGAGATTGAATGCCTTCCGGATTTGAGTGTTTCTGAAAAGTATCTGCTTTCAGAAATTCGATCATTAACTTTGGCTAAAGGGTGTTTTGCATCGAACACTTACTTTGCGAAACTGCTTGGGAAAAAACCCGATACTATCTCTCGGATGATTTCCAAAATGAGAAAACGAAACTATATCTCACAACTTTCCTTCGATGGAAGGAGACGCGAATTGTCATACTGCTTAGGAATTACTTCCGAACCGGCAGTGGAAACAAAACCAAGTGCTCCCGTGCAAAAATCCAAGGCAGATTCGGAAGTTTCAGCGGTTCCTTTTGTACCTATTACAACAAAAGTACATAACATAATTACAAAGAATCCTTTGGAAGTATGGAAAGAGTTTTTGCATTGGACAAACCAATTGGCACCTTCGACTCGCATTCGGATCCAGTCGGCCGTTGGGCCTGAGAGTTTGGCAAAACAGGATCTGATCTTTTGGGAAAACTTTACGGTGCGACTGCGGCCAGTGTTGCAGTAGAATAAAGTTAAGAGAATTGTTTGGTAAGATAGAAGTATTGCCTAATCCTGAATCAACTGGCAATCCTGTTGTAACATTAGAGGTTTACGGTTGAAGGGAAAAGTTTTCTCAGTGAACAGTGGTAATGATAAATTTTGAGGTAATAAGTCTTGCGGCACATTTATAACAATAAGATTATAACTTTATTTTTGGTTTCGTTTTTATTCCTTAACTGCAAAAAAGAAACCCTAGTGGTAGAGAAAGAAGTTACAGAAGAGAAAATATTATTGAATGAAGCGAATTCTTTATTCAACACAATTCATATTAATCGAGTTTTTGAAATTCCTTATGAAAATTACCAAAGAATCGATCCAGCTCGTTTCAGAAAAGAGATCGGTGATCAAGAAGGGAATATTCAGGTGTATGATTTTTATGAAGTTATACACAAACAAGTAAGTGAAACCTACTTTGCTATTCACTTTGACAAAGAAGCTGGGGGATTTGTTTCTTATTTACAAGTTGGTTTTTGGGCAGGGATCGATACACTAAAAGAAGTATATTGCATTAAGTTTACGAAGGAGTTCCGTGATTGTCGACTTAGTTTTATTTTATCACCATACCCGGATATGTCGCCTGTAATCATCTATCTTCGTTCCAAAAATGATAAGTTATTTTATCTAATGCATCCAGACGTAGACCGGCCAATGTTCTTTGGACATGGACATATTGAATCGAAAGAATTCTTGGAGAGTGCAAAGGAGGCATATAAGCTTTACAAGTTAGAGAAAAATGCTCCTCCACTTACTGAATTCGGGATTAAAGAAGCAGATGCGCAAAAATTGGAAGAGCTACTCGGTCAGGATTAATAAAACAATCAAACACTAGTAGTAATTAACTACATTTCGGAAATAGTTTTCCCCATTGTTAAGTTTTGTAGTGTAATCTGGTTTCATGATACACAAAAGAAGCGTTTCTTTCGCTGCAATTGTTATGGCTTCAAACGAACTATGGGCGTTCCCAGGTGGGCCTGAGAAAGTTCGTTCCGGAACGTGGGCTACGATTCGGTTTGCTAGAAAGACAGGGAAGCCAGTGAGGTTGTTTTGGCCTGATGGAAGTGTAGAGTAGGGGAATTGTCGGTTTTATAGCTCCCATTTGTCCTAGGTAGCCTGTCAGAGGGTATTTTTGACGGATTTTTTCCCAAGAAATGTGACACTTTTAGAGTCGGCCTTACACCTATTGGTATGAATAAGAACAATTCAAAGACAATTATTAAAACTATTACAAATCATGTGATGGAGGCAATTAAGTCAGGTAGTCTTGGGAAGTGGGTCAAACCATGGCAAAGTTTTGGATTTCCAAGGAATGCAAAAACATATAAACCATATGGGTTACTGAACAGTCTTTGGCTCACAGGTAGCTTAGAGAAATTTGGGTTTAAATATCCGGTTTGGGCCACCGAGTTACAATGGAAAAAACTTGGTTATCATCTAAAAGAAGGGGAATCTGCAAAGACTGAGGTTTTGTACCCTTGTCGTGTTCAGGTTCCAAACATTCCCAAAAAGAAGAATACTGTTGAGGATAGCGAAGAAGAACAAGAAGGAGCAGAGATCGAGTATAAATCATATTCGGTTTATAAAGCACATCCAGTTCTTAACATTGCGCAAATGAATGTTCCTAAAAGTGAATATGATACGTTCATAAGGATGACGATTCAAAATGCCCCTGATAGAGTAGATCAGTTTGTGCAATCGATCAAACATAAGATGGAGGAGGTTGGAGTTGATCAAGCATCTTACGTGATTACTTCGGATACGATTCGTATGCCTAAAAAAGAGTATTTCAAAAGTGAAACCGGCTATTGGGCAACATACTTACATGAGTTAGGCCATTGGACAGGTGCCTGGCATCGACTACACAGAGACTTCTCGAAAGGAAAAGGCAATTACGCTTTTGAAGAATTGGTCGCCGAACTATGCTCGGCAATCTTTGCAGGTGAATTTGGATTTAGTGGAGAATTGCAACATAGAGAGTATATTGGGTCTTGGTTGAGCATTTTGGAAAACGATCCAAAGGCGATAGTTAAAGCGGGATTTCTTGCGATGGAAGCTGCGGATTATTTGAAGGATGAGGCGAGGAGGGGGGTCATTTAAGAGCCCACCTTAATTCGTTTCCCCAGGTTGCAAAATTTTTTGCAACGTCCATATTCCAGCCCATTCCAAACCTGCTTGTTAAAAATGGTAAATTGTAAACTGGAATTTTTTTATCGCCGAATGAGAGTTCTGAACAAAAGTAACCTTTCAGTTTCGCAGCGTAATCATTTTCTTTAAACTTGATAGGATCGCTGGATTCACCAAAGGGAGATTTGATTCCTACTGCTGTGCTATGATACTTTCTAGTTTCCTTTCCTAAACCTAAACAAATGATCACATCTGGCTTGTATTTTTTTATTAGATTCCGGAATAAAGGAAATCTATAATCGATACACTTTTTCTTATAAATTTCTTTGGGTAATTTATGAGAAAATGTTCCCCTATATTCATCAATCGAAGCATCAAATTTTTTGCGCGGGAGTGGAAAAAGATTTAGTTTAAAAATTGGTGAATCTTTGCCATAAAGGGTATTCTTTATAAAGTTTTCGTCAACAACGTCGTCCTTTTGCTGAGTTAGCCCAATCGCAAAATTTGCTAATAAATTATCGAACGGATTTTTTAAGAGTATATTGTCTTCTTTCGTATCACCTGTCGAAAAACAATCTTGATCTCTGTATGGAACCAGAATTTCTTCATTATTTAACTTTATAGTTTCATACCTATAATTCCATTTTTGAAATAAATCTAAATTGCCATACCATTCTAGCCCAATTACCCAAACTTTTGCATTGATATTGCCACCATCGCAACCAGCTAATGTAGAAAAAAAATTATCTGGAGTTGATTTGATGAGAAATTGTTCGAATTGAGGAATCTGCATGGGTGTCGTGACAGATTGAATTTAGTATGAATGAAACTAGCAGTAAAGGAAAAATTTCGTTCATTTAAAGGTATAAACAGGTCAGATAGGTAACAAAAGAGACAACTCACAAGGGTAACACCTACATTGAGTATCGGAGGAAGATCCGATGCTTTGGAAGGAAACCAAAGTGATAGAAGAAAGAATCAAATTTATAGCAGCTTTTAAAAGTGGAAAATTGTGTTTTGCTGATCTTTGCAGAGACTTCCAAATCTCAAGAAAAACTGGATATAAATATCTTAAGAACTACGAGTCGGAAAGAATTGATGGACTCAAAGATAAATCCAGAAAACGAATCACCCAATCCGCAGTATTTGAAAGGGTTTTTAAAGAATACGGACTTCCACTTGCTATCAAGTCGGATAATGGTGCGCCATTTGCAAGTAAGGCGATAGGAGGTCTGACAAGTCTATCCGTATGGTGGTTGAAATTAGGAATACGTCCGGAAAGGATCCAACCAGGGAAACAATCTCAAAATGGTCGGCATGAACGAATGCATTGAACTCTAAAAGAAGAAACCGCATTGCCTCCCAGATCAAGTCTAAAAGCTCAACAGAATTCCTTTGATAACTTTCGTGATGAGTTCAATCAAATTCGTCCTCATGGAGCATTAGGATTTCTAACTCCTTCTAAGGCATACAAAAAGTCCATTCGCGAGTTTCCCAGAAGGATCCTTGAGGTTGCCTATCCAACTCATATCGTTACAGATAAAGTCCATGAAAGTGGTTTTGCGCAGTATAACGCTCATAGAGTCTTCTTTGGGAATCCATTTATTGGAGAGTTCGTTGGCTTTGAAGAGATCTCTGACAGGCATTGTCGTCTATACTATGCGAACGCAATTCTAGGAATTTTGGATTTATATACAAGTAAAGTGTTGCAATACCAGAAACTATTGCATAGAATTGAAGAGTAAAACTGTAACCCATGTAAGTGATCTAAAGTGTTACCGATGTGCCTTTCTGTTAAAAAAGGTCTGTACTTACTTCTTCCTTTACAAATTGATCTCAATACATCCTTTACGCATTAGATTTTAATTTTTCGATTCAGAACACGATGTACACACCAGGAGTGTGTCATGACCTGGAAGGAGACAAACGTGTTTGAAGAAAGAATGAAATTTGTTGTTGCGTGGAAACGTGGAGGTTGGACTCTCACAGACCTTTGCCATGAATTCAATATTAGTCGGGTCACTGGATATAAATACTTAAAACAGTATGAGCGTTATGGTCTTGATGGTTTAAAAGACAAAAGCCGAAAGCCCAAACGACACCCGCACCAAACTCGAAAGAAGATCATTGAACTCATCTTACAAGAAAGAAAAGATCATCCTAGATGGGGAGCAAGGAAACTTTTGGCTTCGTTATCCGCTAGGATCCATATGATCAAGAAGTGGCCTCATCCGAGTACTGTTGGTCGTATCTTAAAACAAAATAATCTAATCAAACCTCCTAAACGAAGGATACGAAGGGAAAGTATCGAACAACCGTTTTCTCATGCGCTTGGTCCCAATGATATTTGGTGCGCAGATTTTAAGGGTCATTTCACTGTAGGGAATGGAGAAAGATGTACCCCATTAACCGTAACTGATGCATACAGTCGATTTTTACTCTGTTGTGAGATTGTGGCAAAGGCGGATACAGCCAATGTAATCAATGAATTTACGAAGTTATTCATGGAGTATGGTATGCCTCTTGCAATTCGAACGGACAATGGAACTCCGTTTGCATCGAATGCTCTTGCAGGACTTAGCAAACTCTCCGTTTGGTGGATTAAACTTGGAATTAAATTGGAGCGTATCGAACCTGGTAAACCTCAACAGAATGGTCGGCATGAGCGAATGCATAAAACGTTAAAAGAAGAAACGGCTTTGCCGCCGAGATCGAGTTTAGAAGCCCAACAGAAAGCATTTCGGGAGTTTCAAAAGGAGTTCAACTATCTGAGACCCCATGAAGGAATCCAGAATTCATTTCCAGCAAATCATTATAGGAAGTCCAAACGAAAGTTTACCAATTGGATCGTAAAGGCTTCTTATCCAACAAACATCATGATTGGTGAAGTGAATGATATAGGGAATCTTCATTTTGAGGGATACCGCATCTTTTTGTCTTCCGCTCTGGCCTTGGAAGAAGTTGGGTTAGAAGAAATCTCAGATAGACATGTGAAGATTCATTTTTATGGAGTGAGTCTTGGAGTAATAGACTTATACACAGGAAAATTGTTGCATTTTAAAAACCCAATTCCATCTTCATTAGCGTCTGAATCAGGATTTTGATGCATCTTTTTGTAAAGTATGTATTGGAACAAAGCTGTAAAGGATGTACGAGTACACTCAAAAACCTATCACTTGTTATGCGACATAATCTATATTCTAGGAAGCTGAGTATTGCCTCATAATTGATGGTATTCCAAATAAAAATAATTTGGATGAAAGACATGTAATTATCCGCAGAAAACATAAACAGTCGAACGATCGTTTATAGTGAGAATATCAAAAAAACTCTCGGTAAGTTATTGGTCATCATGGATGGCATTTGTGGAAAAAAGTCACTCGCTCAGATTTCACTTCTTTGAGGTTTTTGAAGGTTTCAAACTTGGAGTATTGCCTTCAGCACCTTTGTTGTCGCGACGTCTTTGATCTGGTTTACCTGTAGATTTTGCAATTGGTTTTGGACCTGGTTTCAATCCCATCTATATTACCCTCTGCTTGTGCTTTGTTAAGTATACAAAAGTTTACACATAATACTTAAATTTGTCAAGACCTCAATCAAAAAAATACTCTATTGGCTTTGCTAAGAGGGCTTCGCAATAAAAATCTTTTCAGGACACCTCCAAAACAAGATATAATAATACTTGAATAAAATTTCAAGACACTCAAATTTCAACTAACTACGGCTTACCGCTTCGATCTGATTAGACCGCATAGGTTCCTGGCAATCCTTTTGCTTGCGTAAGAATCGCTTCAGGTCCTAACTCGTCTTTCGAGGATCAAGGCCTGACTATGTCTGGCAAGCTTATTTCACTTTATGACGTTACTTACCCAAATTGAGAGATGTATCTGAAAAACTTTAAACTGTTTAAGCAAAAAAGAGATCTCAAACTTGCAAAGAGAAAACTCTTAAGCAAAAAAAAACTTAAAAATAAAAGAAAACTAGAGTACTCTGAATATGTACTTAGGAAAACTAATCAAACTATAAGTTTAGTCTTTAATGAAAGCAAAAGAACATGGATGCCAACAAACCTATCCTATCTCTTGAATTGCAGTAAATCTGTCTTCCACATTGAAAAAATTAGTAAACCAATACCAAATAATAATGGTTATTTCAAAGTTCCTGCTCATTTTTCAATTATAGATAACCCCAAAGAAAGTTATAATTTTATAAAAAATTTATTGGGATCTTTGATAAATGAATCTTATACAAAAATTTATATTGATTATAACGATTGTGTAAAAATCGATCTAAGTGCACAATCTCTCCTAGATATAATTTTGAAAGATGTAATCGCTTACTTTAATTACAGAAAAAGATCCCACCTTATCGAGGCCAGTAAAGTAGTAGAAATAAATGGTATTAATTTTAATTCCGAAGAAGTAGAAAAGCTACTTCATTCAGTGGGATCAGTTGCAATACATTCAAATAGGCATACTTCCTATCCTGAAATCATACCTTATCCACTCTGTATTCACTCCAGGGACCAAAATATCAATAAGATCAAACTCGAAGAACAGAAAGAATTAGATACGACAAAACTTGTTGATTATGTCTTATCCTGTCTAGGCAGATTAAACCGAAAATTAACTACAGATCGGATTGAAGATTTAAGCACTGTGATCGGAGAAATTCTGATCAATGCCGAAGAACATTCTACAACGAAATATAGATTCTCTATTGGTTATTTTCATGAATTCGAAGGAGAAGAACACTATGGAGTTTTTCGACTAACGATTTTAAATTTTGGTCAAACTATATATGAAAAATTCAAAGATGACAATTGTCCAAATAAGGATGTTGTTGAAAAAATGGAAAAACTATCAAAGCAATATACTGCAAAAAAGCTATTTAAAGGACGCGAATTTGAAGAGGAATCACTGTGGACACTTTATGCACTCCAAGAAGGGGTTACATCTGTAGCCCCAGAAAGTTATAAAAAAAGGGGGAATGGCTCTATTCGATTTATCGAAAGTTTCTTCAATATCAAAGGCAAGATGAAAGAAAAAGAAGAAGTATCCAGAATGGTAATACTTTCAGGGAATACAAATATTACCTTCGACGGTTCGTATAATATAGTAGACAAAGAAATACATTCAGATAATTTTAAGATGATGACCTTCAACGATTCTGGGAATATTGAAGATAAACCAGACAATAAGTTTGTTAAGCACGTTGATCAGTATTTTCCTGGAACAATTATAAGCGCGAAAATTTTATTCAACGACGATGACTTCCGCTCAAAGGGACAATGATATGAAAAGCAAAGAAAACAAAATCTATCTAGAAGATTATCGTGCAAAGGGAAAAGATGGTAATATAGCTAAAGTATTCACTGGTAGGGATCGCGGTATGCACGTTAGAACTAGTGCAAAGCTAGATGAGCTAGAGAACAAATTCTCAGAGATTGAAATCATCATTCCAGACAACATTTACTCGATCAATCCCTCATTTTTTGAAGAACTCTTTATTAATGTTGTATTAAAATTAGGCAAGGACGAATTCAGAAAAAAATTTAAGTTTACTTCAGAAGGAGAATACAATCACGAAAGGGCTCTGGATGAAGCAATTGCTAGAATTTTAAGACGTAACTCTGCATTAGGTTAATACATGATTGACCTTGTCTTTTGCATCGATTCGATTATTCTGGATGTTCTGTATAAGGTCTCTATGATTTTGATCGCTTTATTCAATTCTGGGTTTGCTTTGAAAATTTTTTTGTCCAACAGCAAGAAAGATGAAATAAAAAGGGAAAAAGATAGAAAGATCCAATTACTAAAAATTTTGGTTTTAGATCACAATTTAAAATATTTTTACGATATATTCGAAAAGCTAGAAATGAAGCTTCATCTATTAGAAAGAAAAAATTTAAAACTCAATACTAAAAAAACTATAGAAGGAGATATCTCCAATCTCTTTATTCAGCTTCGTCGTAAATTTACTGACCCATTATTAGCCATCGATAATTCATTCTATGATAGAATTTTAAAAACTTTGGATGACCATCAATCAAGCATAACTAATGCAATATTTAATGAAGGTATAAATCTCTCCAATAAAGAAAAATATAATGAAATCATTTCAGAAGAACATTCTGCGGTAAAATCTGATATCTTAAGAATACTCTTTTCTTATAAAGGAGACTGATTTCTAGTATTAGAACTTCATTTAATGGTGGCTTTTTCTGTCTTGTTCGTCTCAGGATATAAACAACTTTTTCTCGTCCCTACCAATCTAACCTCTTCCCCCTTTCTTGGATTAACTTAACATACTTCTTCGTATCAGAATTCCAAAAAGGGTATTCAGTGACTTTCTTTAGGAGAAAAGGAATCCTGGTTTGGATTTGATTCAGTGTTTTTCCAATGACAGATTCTGTGAGTTGGATGGATTTTCCAAATGCGATAATATCATCGATGCTGATTTTATTTTTTTTGCCATTCAAAGTAAGAGCTAGTTCTTCATTGTCTTCCTTAAAGAATAGTTTGACCGCAAGTAGATCATAGGCAGGCGCTAACTTAATTCTGCCATCGAGATCTGTTTGGATGGAGAAGTTTTTTAGATGCATATCGGAATTCCCTGTAAGTAACGAAAAAACAATCATTTCGAAGTAACGAACCAAATCAATACCAGGAGACGATGTATGTTGTTTGATCCACCGTCCGATTGATTCATAAGAACCTTTATATTTATCTTCCGTTAGGCGTTCTGTCAATTGACAAAAATCTTCCTGAGCAATTTTGGTATTTCCTATGCGATCAAACCTTTTGGTGATATAGGCAAGTTCTCCTGATTTGAGTCGGATCAGTGAAGCGGTTGCTACCTGAAAAGAAAATTCCTTTGCGAGTAACATGGTAAGATGTTCATTTTCTGGTAAATTCGCATACTCTTCTGAAGGCGGTTTGAGGATAAAGTGACCATTACTTGTAAGAATCGTAAGTCTTGTTGACTTTGGATTTGTATCATCAAGTTCGAGAGAGATCTTTGACTGAGCACCTGTAACAGTCATTCTTGACTCTATGTTTTGTTTTGCCATCTCACGAATTGATTTGATATCAATATCAATTTCTGGAATTTGATTTTTCCCAAATAGAAGTTTACTACAGTGCGGATGATAGTCTGCTTCACTCGCTTTTGCACAGAGAAGACAAAATTTCATTTTTCTTCCCCTTTTACACTAACTGCACCAATACAATCTTCACAAACAGTCAGTAGAATACCGAATCGATCTTTTCGATTCAGTTTCCAAATATTTTGAGTGAGGTTGAGAAGCCAGCCTTCTGGAATCAACCCATCAAAAAAAGGAAATAATGTTTTCGAAAGATAAACTTCTTTTCTTTTTGGTAATGTGAAACTGATTGCAGGACAAGTTTCGTCATTTAAAAATGTTTCATTGTATTTGAAGGCATAACCGTCTTCATTCTCAAAGATTTCCCCTGCCAAAATCTCTCTGTAGAAAACCTTACCTTTACGATACATTTACTTTCTCATTTGATATAGGTCCAGGGACAAGGGTTGCACCAAAGGCTTCTAAAACTTGATTTACTTTGTCCATTCGTAGAGAAGGTTTTCCCTGTTCCAATTCTCGTATGAACCGCAAGCCAACACCTGTCATACGAGCCAAATCTTCTTGGGTCAAAGAATTTTTCTTTCGTTCCCCTTTGACAAAATCGGGTAAATTGACTACTGCCATACTTATACCTATTCGGGTATAAAATGATAAAAGTAAAGTATATTATACCCGATCGGGATTATTTTCAACAGATCAGGCTTTTTTATACCCCAAAGGGTACAATCTAGAAAATACCGAAAAATTTCCACTTTCATGATTTTTTTTCACAGAATATCGATAAATCGCAAAAGGGGTTCTCCGATATCTGAAAACTTTATAAAATCAAGGTAATAAATCGAAGGAGACCACATTTTGCAAAACCAATTACTTACCAAACAAGAATTTTACCTAACCCCGGAGCAATTTCATAATGCTTTCAAGTCTTTCATTCAGGAATGGTATAATAGGAATGATAATTTAGAGAATCCCTACCCCGGTCTATCTGCCGAAAAACAAACCGCTTTAGTCAATATCAAAGAAGGACGCAGTTACCGAGAGACAGCAAAAGCATTGGGAAAGAATCATACGATCATTACGCAATGGTCGAAAAATGATCCAAAATTCAAACAGGCTCTTGAAGAGGTTAAAATGGAGAGGCAAAAATCCATTCGCCTTCAAGCAATATTACCTCAGGCAGTAAATGAATGGAAAACTTCTTCTTCTTCATCAAATGATGAAGAAATTAAGGATCCAAGTCCTTAAATAGAGCTTCTCTTTTTGGATACCCTGATTTCTTTTTAGGGGATTTATTGTTGTTGCAGCAATTGTAGCACATAATTCGTGTTTGCGTAAGTTTGGGTTTCTCCGAGTAAATACTCGGAAGAACCCCGGAAATAAAAAATCTATCTATAAAATTTCACAACTAAATGCATCAAATGCAGCACTTCGGAATCAAATTGCATACGTATATTATAATAATAACATTTACCAACCTTTTCAAACACCGTTTCGTGAACTTAAAAATTTGAGATTCTTAAAAATTTTTTCGTACAGCAAAAATAGAAAAAATTAAAAAAATATGCGATATCGGTTCTCCGATATCTGATTCTTTTATAGGATTTAGTCAAGGTAATCACTTGGCGTCCTAAAAGCCCTCCTTTTGAAAACCCCAGAAAGTACGATGACTTATAATCCTCCGGGAGCTGTTGTCGGACTTTCGAAATTTTTAAAAGCGGGAGGACCGTATATGGTCGAGCTATGTCTACAGGATATAACAGAGGAAAGGTTTAATAGAAACAGGATCAGCAATATCTGTGAAGTAAGATGGCGTAAACTTCAAAGAGAATACGGAAAAGAATCGATGAACATAAAAGATGTTAAGCGAGTCACTAACAGAACAACTTGGAATTGCCTTAAGAAGTACAATAAGAAGAACCATGATGTATATAGCAAGATTGGTTACCTTGGATATGCTTTCACTATAAGCAGAGGAGATAAAGAAGCTGATATGAAGGAATTAAAAATTGCTCTTGAGGAAACATTATATTATATGAGTGCAAAGATCTACCGATATAGACTGAAAGGATTAGAAATACCAATCATGACCTTTGAAGGTAATTCAATTGATGGAAAATACAATCCTCACCTCCATGGTTACATTTTAATCCCGAAAGGAGAAGTGAGAAACTTTAAAAGGAAACTAAGAGAAGAACTAGCGAAATCATTATTCAATCTCCCAAAGCTAAATGGTTCCAGAAGGAAGGCAAATAAGTTGTGGATGAAGAAAATAGAAGGAGATGGTGTATTATACTTTGGATACTGCGGACGAGAAGAATCGCCAGATCACGGCCAAGAATTGGATAAACTTGATTGGGATTTGTCTTCCTTTGGATTTGTATCGGAACTAAATCACAAAATGAGCAAACGCCTCATGAAAAGGATTTATCGAAGATTCCCTGAAACAGAAACCAATTCTGAGCTCTTTCATCGTGTTATTTGCATGTTGCACTGGATCCAGAAACGAAAGAATATGCCTTATTATTTAAGAGCTTTCATTCCTCCCTTTGAAACATTCAGATTCCCCAAGGAACAAAAGACTAAAAAGAAAAGTTCCAATCAATACCAAACTAAGGAACCAAACCTAAGTTGGATTCAGATTTCAGATAAAAATACCTATGATAGAATCGTTTGGAATCAATGCAGCACCCCAAGAAGTTCATTCCCAGTGTAGTGATCCTCTCTGCTGTATTTGGTGTAAAAATTCGACAAATTCGACAAATTCGACAGTAAACGAGTCCTATTTGTCGAATTTTAGAGACGGATTTTCTTTCCTAATAGAGATTAGGTGCTGAAAATGCTGTACGAACTTAAATCATGAATTGATTCTCTACATATATCGTTTCATAGTTTAATTTATCCTATAAAGAGGGTGAGTTGTAGAACGATAAACAAACTTCTTTCTTGATGATTGTGATTAAGAATTTTTAAAATCTAATTCTTCGCATGTATGCCAAAATTTAAAATTTCACACCATCCAATGAGTATGGATTCAAAAACTGTCGTTTCCATAGTAAATTCCTGTCTACTTGGCTTAACTCTGCTTCCTCACAAACGGTTTTCCATTTTCTTTCAATTATATGGATTTGGTAATTTACAATCTCCAATGCTTTTTGTTTTGAGAGAAGGAATTGATTTCTTGCTTCTAAGCAAACATCAATCCTGCTCCTTCTATCTTCTCCAGAAATTAACATCGCTTGGGAAGTTTCATTACCAGACCGTGCTTGCGGACAAATATCGTAAGCTGGTGTGAGCTTCAGTGAATTGCCATCCCAAAAGGCGGCATGGTTTCTTGCATGATCATCTGTATTTCCGGAAAGGACATTGAATACCAATCTCTTAAAAAGCTCTCCTAATGTCTCCTTAGGAGAATCAAAGCGGTGCCGAATGATTTCACAAAGTGTTTCATAACTGGCATAACGTGCAAACATCTCATCTAGTCCAAAGAGTGTGAGAGCCGATACAATTCGATTCCTTAGCCATCCCTCTTTTTTTCGGATACGATCAAAGCGTTTGATGAGGAGAACATCCTTTTTTGCCGCTTGGACGAGTTTGACATCGGCCACATCTATCCCAACCAATTTGGCCAAACGCATGGCTATGAATTCTGCTTTGACGACATGATAATAATCAGCAGTTGATGAAAACTTGGCCACATATTTGGTTTCTTTTTCTTCGATCAATGCTTTCGGCCTTGCACCACCGATGGAGGTTCCATGAAGGAGTGCAACATCTAAGTCCTTACTAAGTGGAATTCCATTTTCCACCTTTTCCGAAGAATCTAGTAGTTCTTCTAAGGAAATATTTGTATGTTGTCTTGGCACATATTGAGTCGATGATTCTTGAAAGTCAAGGGCACCAATACGATCGGATCCTGATTCTAAAAGATATAATAATTCACTCAATTCTTCTGTGTCTTTATCTTTTGCTGTTGAACCAGAGATCTTGTTTAGGATCACACGTCTCCCCCAAGCATCGGGTGATGCATCCCGTATTGCATTTGGCATCTTTAAATTGTTTAATAAAGGAAGTCTTCCTTCTATGAGAGGTAATTCTGGTTCATAAATCGACAAGGTGTTTGTATTGCCCTTTGCTTTCTCTAAGTAACTTCTACCATAATTAAAATAATAGAAGTCACTCTCCTCTTCGATCCTTCCGCAAACAATGGGATCCACTTTCCCATCCAACCAAATCCAAACATAGGCCTCTTTAGAAGTCATCTTTCACCTTCTTTGTTTTAGTTCGAATGCGTTTTGGCATCAGTGTCAATTTGTCTGATGCACTTCGAATTGATTGCGATAGGGAAGGACTCTCACTCACAAACAGTGGGATCCCAAGGATGACGGCCGCTTCCAACACTAATCCAATCGCCACTGTCATATCCCCTACTTCCATTTTTTGCAATGTGGTTCGAGAAATTCCAATCCGTTCGGCCAGTGTTTGTTCCGACCATGCTTTTTCTTTTCGTGCCAGTTGGATTTCTTTTCCGAGGAGACTTGCGGCTTCTTTTGCCAAACGTGAATAGGTTCTGGTAATTTTCATGGTTTTTGGAATCTATCTACTTGACTATTTTAATATGCATTAAATATATTTACGACCATTTTATTACTCAATCTATAGACATTTTTTCCTTTTTTCAGCGTTCTCCGGGGAATATTGCTTGAGTCTACTCATCGGAGGAAGCAAAGAATGCATCAATAGAATTCAAACCCGATAGAAAATACTAATTTAATTCCACGATTCCCCCTCACCCATCTCCCACAACCACGGCCGTAATCGAATTCACAATCCTTGCCAAATGCTTTGAAGTTGGTTGTTCACCTTCAAATAATACACGTTCTACGGCTTTCCTCGTTGATTCAGGAAATTTGTTTAGCATTCCTTTGTACTGTTCTATTGTACCAATCTTTGAATCCTTCTGTAAAGGAGTTGGTGTTTCATCCAAGGCTGAGAGGGAAAAATCGATTGAGCTGGATTGTCGGTTGATCATAGGCACTTCACTCAGTGTCGTATTATCATCCAAGGCAGACCCTAAAGATAAGAAGCGTCTACGGCCATCAAAACCTGTTTGAATGATAAAATTCCGTTTCTTAAGTCTGGAAATCATACGTGAAATGGTATCTGGTTTCAATCCCAGAAGATTCGCAAAATGCTCGTTTGATGCAAAACACTTCCCATTGGCAGTAAAACTTTCAATTTCTGAAAGAATCACTTTTTCAGCGATTGAAAGATCCTTCCTACTCTCAATTCGAGCAGGGATCCAAATTCCTTGTCTCATATTGTCCCTTTGATTTGCCTAGACACGCCTTCGGCCAAACCATTTAACATTGTTTTTGTGGCAGGGGATCAAGTTAGGTGAAGTGATCCGAGGTCTTTGCCTACCCCATCCAGTAAAAGCCTATTACCAGACAGTAAGACCTAAACCCGGAGGATTGATTTTGTCAACAACAATGAGACATAATTTCTAGAGATTTTTGAGGAGTTAGAAAGATCCCCCGAGAGGGCAAACTCAAGGGGGGATGTGTCTATTTGGATCTTCACCTAAGACAATTCAAGGAAAACTTAGATTCAGAAAAAGTACAAGGATTTTTTCCGTTAGGATTTAAATAAATTTTCTTTAGTTGGAGTGAGCCGAATGGTTAAGGCGAAAACTAAAGTAAGTCAAATAACTCTCATTATTTTTCGCTGTGTATGAAAAGCTTGTGCGCCTCGCATTGGTTTGATTGCCATTACTTTAATTCATAACCGACCGCGCTTTACGCTACAATCTTTCCTTTGGAAAGGATTTCCGCACACAGTGGGTTTTGTTTTTGCGCTTTTTTCGGAGATTTATTTCTGATTGTCATGACGCCTTACTTACGTTGGATTCGCAAGGCTCATCCACCAAGTCAAACCTTCGGTTTGCTTGTATCCTCGCTCCTATGGTCGCTGCGGATTAATCGCTGGCGCGGGATGGGGTTCTATTCACTTGCTTTTCTCTATTTACAACTAACATAAAAAAAATAACTTTCTAAAAATATGTTTCTTCTCCTCTTTTGTTTCTCTCTCCTTCTCAATCTATATTACCTTGTTCGTTACAAGCAGCTTTTCATAGAAAATATCTTCCTCAAATCACAGCTCGCCATTTACAAAAGAAAACAGAAAACTTTCCATACAAAACCAATGGATAGAATCATATTACTTCTCATTTCCTATCTCTCCCCCAATTGGGAATCCTCACTCATCCTTGTATCACCAAACACTCTACTCAATTGGAGAAAAAAGAAATTCCAACTTTTCTGGAAACTTCTCTCTCAAAGAAAAAAAATGGGGAGACCTAACATCCCGTGGGATCTTATCAAACTCATTCGGAGACTTGCTAAAGAAAATGGAATTTGGGGTGCCACCAAACTACATGGTATTTTATTCAAACTAGGCCTATTTGTCTCAGAAAGAACTGTCTCTCGTTATATTCCAAAAAGACCAACTGATCCTAGAAAAAGACTTTCTTGGAATCACTTCTACAACCTTCATTCCGATTCTCTCATCGTTTCTGATTTGTTCAGTGTATTATCCTATCAGTTTAGAGAAATATATAAAGTGATTTTCTTTATGGAAATAAAGACAAGAAAGATCCTTCATTTTGATATCCATGCGAATCCCACAACTTCCTGGGTACGAAAAGTCATTAAACTTGCCTTTAGAAAAAAAGGATTAGAAAACACAACTTATATCATTACTGATAACGATGTTTTATTTGGGAAACGGTTCACCAGGTATTTGGAAAGACTTGGAATCAAACACAAAAAAACTACCATCCGATCTCCGTGGCAAAATGGATATGCAGAACGTTTTGTCAAAACATGTAGAAACGAATTTCTGGACTACTTTATCCCAATAAACGAATATCATTTGCAAGGAAAGCTAGAAGAGTTTATTCACTTCTATAACCACAGTAGAACCCATCTCGCACTAAACAAAGAAACTCCTGTTCCCTCACCGATCTTACACAAACCAAGAGAAGGAAATTGTAAACTAGAATCCATTCCAGTGTTAGGCGGACTCTACCACACCTACACTTGGAAGAAGGCCGCTTAAGAGAAATAACACCTTTCTATCTCGCTTGCTTCAGTTTGCAATTTTTGTATAAGCAATCTCTTCTATAAAAGAGAAGGATTCCTTACGTCTTCGTGATCGATAAATCATTGATATTTGGAGTAAAGTCTTTGTTCTAAATAAGAATTCGATGACTTCCATTAGTTTTTTGTCTCTAAAATCGATCTAGTTTGCAACCAGCGTCCAACTTAACGAACATTTTGTTCAATATTGTAGTTTTGGCGAGGCTCACCCTGCTTCAGCGAAGTCCCCTATTTCCCAGTCCTGCCAGCGTCCCATCCGGGTCCGACTGGCGAGCTTCGGCCATCCCTGGCCTCGCCGCCGTGGGAAACAGGGAACTTGGGGAAGAGAAAAAACCGATTTATCCAACTGGGTTGGCGTAGCAATATTGTGTGCGGAATAAAGTTTGGTTAAAAATTGTATCTTCTGACTAAATTAACTTCAAGGATCACTGAGTGATTTACCTTGTTTTTTTAACTCCAAATAAACTTTGCTTTCGTTCTCCATATACCTTTTACCTGCTTCAGATTCTTCTTTAAGACGCAGTTTATATTCTGTGATTGCATCATCATAGAGTTCAGGAAGTTCGTTAATACAATGCTCCATAGTATTGTATCGTTTGCTATTCTCATTGTCATGAGGAAAGACAGGTATTGTATAACGCGCCACCCGTTTAAAAAGCCTATCATCGCCACCCTTTCTACTATTAAAAGCAGAGTAGTCATCATTATTTGCCTTTTCTTCAATGGTTTCGCTATTCGATGAGATATAGATGTAGCTTTTTTCATCTGTTTTTCTTGGAGATTTACCAACAAAGATAAAAATCCTACCCCCATTTTGGGATTTCACATACAAATATTTATCATCTTCGTATAACGGAATTTCAATGATCGGTTTTTTCATTACATAGTTTTCATTATAAAAGGCTGCCCTGAGTTTTTTATTTAAAAAATCTATTTCCAGACAATACCTTGGGTCTATCCGTAACTCATCTTCCGTAAAAGAGACATTTGCTACTTCTGCAATCGTATGACCAACTTCATAAATAGTTGGTCTATTTACTTCCACAGTTAGTCCTCGGTATTTCTTACACGAAGTCGAGAGTAATGAGATTGTTAGAAATCCGGAAAGGATTAAAAGTATTTTTTTTTTGCTTACTTTCATCATTTCGCCCTAACATCCGTTGTGAATAAACGCAATATATTGAGCCCCTTTCCAGGTTCGACACTGCCATGGTTCAGATCTAACCAGTCTACATCTTGACGAACTGAAGAAGAATGATCATTTATCCGTAT
Organism: Leptospira noumeaensis; assembly: GCF_004770765.1. Taxonomy (NCBI): domain Bacteria; kingdom Pseudomonadati; phylum Spirochaetota; class Leptospiria; order Leptospirales; family Leptospiraceae; genus Leptospira; species Leptospira noumeaensis. The sequence continues at coordinate 25,449 of NZ_RQFK01000008.1, forward strand.
TGAAAGCTGTCCGTTATTCATGTAGACTCTTCCTAATGTAAAATGGTCGTGATCTCCATCGCCGTCCGTATCGATGCTAACTTGGACTACGCTTCCTTCTGTAACTCGTCCCGCATCAAAGGCACGTTTAAGTTTATTGCTCAGTTCAACGTCGTTCACTGGTCTTGTATCATATGTTTTAGTTTCACTACTTGGATCCCAATAGTATCGTCCTTCCGTAATCTGGTTCTGAGCCACGATTGGCACACCCTTAGAAAAATCTACATCTCCCATTTTTAGTGTTTTTTCCATGTATTGCGCAAAACTTCCTTGGAAGTTTCCATTCATGACTCCCATGCCATAATTAGAAAACAATTTGCAAATTTCGTCACCAAATTGATTCCCTAAATCAGTACTAGTAGCGGAGTCGTTGAATAGAAACTTTTTGATTTCGTTAAAGCGAGTTTTGTAGGCCTTTGAATCGGTTTCACTTAGTCCAGCGGGAGGATTAAACTCGAAACCTTCTCCGTTCGGATATTTGTTTCGCAGATACTCGACTGTTGCCCCCATTTGAAGCTTTATACCTTTGTCATTTGGACCTTGGGTATGAGTTAGAGGATTCGTAATATCCGTGTACATTTCATTTATTTTTCGTTCTCTATCATCACCTGATAATCCGTCTAGGGAGGAGAGATCATAAACTTTAAATGTTTCTTTTATAGTTGCTCGAATTCTATCTCCGTTTTCAGGTGCAGGCTTAATTTTCTTTTTCTCCGCATCAGAAAGCTTATTGTAATCATCAAATGCCTTATCGGCTTTAGCTGCCAAAGCTTCGTATTTATCAGTGATGTTTTTTGCAAATGTTGTATTGAGTGGATCAAAGGAGTTCGTTGTCGGCTCCTTAAACCTTCCCAAATTTGAATCATATCCGAGGTCTCTCTTTATTGGGTTTCCAGCAGCATCAAATAGCGTTGTTTTAGGGTCTGTATAAGATTTATTTCCGAAAATACTGTCTTTGATAGTGAAGGTGGTTTCTTTAATCTTTCCATCTTCCCTGAAAGTCAAGGCCTGTAATTTCCCATCCTTCTCTCTGACAAAGTATTCAACACCATTAATGAGTTCTTTTCTATAAACATAGCCACTTACTGTTATCGGTTGATCACTTTCCAGGAACCTTTTAATAGTTTCTTTACTAAAGACAAATTCTCCGAATTTATTTTTCTCTCGTTTAATGGTTTTCTTTTCTAAGAATAATGCATAATCCCTGATTGCTTTGTCGAGTTTTGCAAGGTTAGCGTCTTGTTCAGCAGTTATTTTTGTATCTTTGGTGTTATCCGATAATAAATTTTGATTTTGTAATTCAAGCATAGATTGCTTGAGATTTAAATAAGTGGCTTTATCTTCTGGCGAAAGATAGGATAGAAAGATTTGCTCATCTTCATCACTTCGGAGGATATCTAACTCCTCCGGAGTATTGCCGTCCTCATCTTCCCTCTTCCTGTTCGGTTCTGTAGCGACGACATTTTGGTTAGGATTAGGCGGTGTCGTAGGTGAATTACCCCCAACAGGAGTGGTTCCAATACCGTAAAGCAGAGCAAGTCCACCTGCGAGAGATCCACCAATTCCAATAGCATAGTCGATGGCAGTATTCATATTGGTATCTATATAGTTTCCCATGTCCGCAAAGAATGCCTCAATGGCGTTAGAGTTTTCTTTTGGTAGGTTGGCAACAGCCTGGTTAAAATCATTATCACTCATATTCGCAACTTGATCCGCAGAATAGCTTCCACTGGCAACAAGCCTTGCGGTGTTCTGGTCTTTTTGAGTTTTATCTTGTGCTTCGTTAATGTTTTGCTCAGCGAAGTTCATTTCATCCATTTGGAACCCATTAGGCCCATTAGTAGCAATGCTAACACCAGTCACTTCAGCAGAAGTAGACATCCCATCTCTGCTAATCGTAGTAGTTAAACCCATAGTCGAGTCAGGATCAGTATACCCAAGACTTGCCGATAACCCAGAACCAGCCATATCATAGTTAACACCGAGGTTCCAACCTTCCCTAGGCCCTTTTCCCGCATTGTAGTTTAATCCGACAGTAGCCTCACCATTGGTGGTAATATTTGTAGTCACTTGTATGTTTTCTGTTAAACTAGCAGATCCTTGGACAGTCGTATTGCCTCTTTGTGAGAATGAGATACTTGCGTTTGCCGTTGTATTTCCAAGACCAATCATCCCACCCCAACCGTTTTCTGGATGATATGTAACTCCGAGACCGGGAGTCATACCTCCAAGGAAAGAGGTTTTGATTCCTTTTAGCATATCGCTCTTTACAACACCACCAATCAGTCCGTTGGCGATTCCAGCAAGGATACCCTCTGGTCCGTTTTTAGCACCAGCTGCTCCCTGAATGACTGCGTTCGCAATCGCTTGGCCTGTGTTCATTACAGCAGAACTGGTAATACCAAAGAATCCATTGACTGCTGTTCCAATCGATTGCAAGACGCTACCGACACCGGTAAGAATCCCACTGGCACCCAAAGTAACAACTAGCGAAGCCGCAGTGACTAAGGTTTGTTCAATTGCATTTGCTTGTGCTTTTTTATCACTCTGTCTTGTTTTATAATCTCCATACCCTTTGCTGATAAATCCTTTGGCAATGCTTGGATCAATTCCAAGAGTCGCTGCCATCTGATCGGCAAGAGCCCTTTTCCCCAACTCTTCAATGACTCTATCTTTGTCTTTGATGTTGAGTAGTTCACTAGTAAAACTAGTTCCAGTAGCCTTCATCCCATACATTTGCTCTGAGATCCCCAAACTTGCCAGGCTCGCACTGGAAGGTTCCAAAGACCCTCCACTCACCAATTGATTTGCTTGGGAAATAGACTTTTGGAATTCTGCTTGGGTAACTCCAGTTGCGATCACAGCGGTCTTCATAATACCACCGGCAACACCAACCACTTGGCTTAGTCCATCAACGACTGGATTTTTTGTAATGGCCCTTCTTGCTTTTTTAGCATCCCGCGCACTGGCAAAATCACTCACCCCAGCACTCACAATTTCCATTGGTAAACCAGTAGCACTAGCAATTGCTTGTGAAGCAGCGGACTTAGCAAGAGAGACTTCGTTTGCTTTGATCTCTTTGATGCGATTGGCTTGGGCATTCTTACGTTCCAATAGGGCATCTACTTTATCAGGGCCTATAACTGCGTTACCGAGTGCAACGACATAAGTCATTGCATTTCCCATCAATGCACTACTGAGTCCACCGGTTGCGTTGTTCAAGAAATCCACGGCGCCACCGAAATTCTTTCTAACAACATTTTCGATGGCTTGTATGGGGTTACTGAGAGAGACAAAGTTACTACGAGACTCAATCCTTTTGGCTTCGACACGACCTTTCATGAAGTCGATGAGCATACTCGCCATTTGTAGATCTTCTTCGCTACCACCAGTAGCAGAGATCCAAGCCTTAGCGAGCTCCATGTTGATGTGATCTTCTATTTTGCCTTTGATGGTAGATTGTATACCAGCAGCACCACCGGTAAAGTAAGCAAGAGCTAGTTCTTGGATGAGAGAATCATTTTTTTCTTGAGTCGTCTTTCTTTCTTGGAAAGCCTTTTCGTTAGCCGCTTCTGTTTTGCGGATGCTAGTGGTAGCATTGCCAACAGCAACACCATCTTTGCTCAGGTTTGTATAAAGATCATTGAGTGCATTGCTACTCGCATCAGCAAAAGACTGCCAGTCAGAATCTTCCCAAACATCAAATAGTCCCTTGTTTGTCGGAGCACTCACCATCTCTAGATTGGATAAACTGATGTGACGAACCTCATCCTTCTTCCCAGAATAGTATCCGTTGGCATCACGACCAGCAATGGTTCCATCACTAATCCTTTTGGTAAGAGTGACTACGTTACTCACTTCATTAATGGAATAATCAAACTCCTTTACGAGGAGTGTAGTACAAGAACCCTCTGTGGGATTGGCAAAACACTTACCAAAGTCTTTCTTCTGGTCTTCAGTAAGGGTTTTGTAGTCGGCTTGTCCAGACAGGATCTTCTCTTCCAAAGTCAAACTTTTGACTATCTTCCCATTCAAGTATTCCAACCCTTGGCTCTTTAACTGTGCGATCTCAGATTGGAATTTAGCATCAAATGCTTCCTGGTAGTCTTTGCAACCTTTACATTGGTAAGAGTTCATTTGATCCAAATAGGCTTGGTTAGTGGAAGACAAGTTGGTTTCTGCTCTGGTATCCCAGTTCACAACATAAGCATATTGGTTGATTAACTTCTGTTGTTCAATCCTCTGCATGTTTTCATTGTTTTCGTTGGCAGAGAGAACTTGTGAGTATTGGTATACTCCATTAGTCGTTTCTTGGAAATGATTGAAGACATCTTTCCCATTCACAGAAAGAGAAGTGTCTACTTTTTTCTCTGAAGCAGCACCTAATATAGAATAAGATCCACCAGATCCAGAAACAGGAGAAAAACTCCCCACTCCAAATGCGGATCCTATTTTGTTTTCTATGTAGTTTGTAGTTCCTTTGAGGAAGTTTTCTTGGATGGATCGAACAGTACCACCTACTCCCGTAAATCCCCCAGGACTTCCACCCGCATAGAATTTACCCTCATCTGGACTTGTCGGAGTGAAGGCCATTGGTGCAGGAGGTTCTGCATCAAACTTTCTTTGAGACAACTGGTCAATTGCGTTGTCAAATTTAGATACAATATAACTAGTGTTAGTGGCAATATTCCCAGTTCCAACTCCATTTACAGTAGCATTT
>NZ_RQFK01000010.1 GCF_004770765.1 Leptospira noumeaensis
AAGCCAAGAAAGGTTACTAAAAAGCGTTACCCTTCTCATGCCGCTTAATCGTTACCTATCTCTTGAAGTCATACCAAAAATCTATGTTAAATTTAGAAAATATAAGAGAAGTTCAAAATATTGCTAAAAAAACAATAGAACATGTTCAATTACAAACCAAAGAAGGAATGAGTGAAGAGGATATCAAAATTCTAGCTGAATCTTTCATGTTAAGTAATGGAATAAAAAAGTTTTGGTATTATAATGTTGGTGCTTTTGTTCTAGCGGGAAATAGATCCCTACTTTCAATCTCTGGAAAAGACTACGTTCCTTCTAAAGTTAAAGTCAAAAACGGAGAAGTCATTACTATTGATTTAAGTCCGGTTTTAAATAACACTTGGGGTGATTTTGCCAGAACTTTTTATATTGGTAAATCAAATAATGAGATTAACGAAGCTTTAGAATTTATAAAAAACCTTCATTTAATGTTTATCGATATTTATAATCATAATTTAGCTATTTCAATGATTCACAATGAATTATGCAAAAAAATTCAGAATAATGGTTTCGAACTTTTAGATTTTAGAAACAATTTCGGACATTCTATTGAAGAAGACATCACCTTAAGAAAATGGTTCGACTCAAATAATAATGAAAAATTCTCTACGTTAAAGTTTTTTACATTCGAACCTCATATTAAAAAGAAAGGTTCATCTTACGGGATTAAGCATGAGAATATTTATTATTATGATGGATCAAAATTAACCGAAGTATAATCTGGCCAGCGTATAACAGCTACTAACCGCTTCGCTTCGGGACTTACGCCCTCGCTCGGTCTGCGACACATAGGCTTTTGGCACTCCTCTTGCCTGCGCAAGCGTCGTGCCAATCCCTAACGTCCCTTCCGGGACTCAGGGTCAGCCTACGTCGGTTAGTCTAGTTCGTTATACGAAATGGCGGAAAATCTCAATAAATATAAAAAATAATAAATTAAACATTATTCTAATCATTTAATTATCTATATACTACGAATGTGCAGCATTAAAAATAACTTTCTAAATAATGTCGATGCTCCAAACAAAAATGAATTACATATTGAAACAACTCTATCTCCTACAGAGAAATTGGATCATTCTAATGCTTTCATACAATTTTCTTATTATAAAGATAGATCCGATAAGAAAGTAATACTTTTCCTTGAAAAAAGGAATCAAAATATTACCGTACCCGAATCGCTAAAATTTAAATGCGATGGATTTAACCTAAAACTTTCTGCGAATAACCCTGACTCTCGAAACACAGGTCAAGGACGAAATAAAACCATTAATGAAAGCCTTAGAACCTTGCAAACAATTGAAGAGCTAAAACAAATTAGCTTAACAGAAAAATGCAAAGTATTTATTTATGGTAGAATATCTACTGATAGCTTCTATTTAAAAGATGATGGATTACTTTTGCTTCGAAAATTTGTGAATTCAATTGAAATATATTCAGAGGAATAAGACTTTTCATTTCAGTTTTGGCTAAATCAAGAGAAAGCTTTATATTAATACCAAATGAATTTTACTAGGCCAATATTTAAGCTCTCATTAACTAAAAATAAACAATTCTTTCTCCTAATTCTATTTTACTTTCTTAACTGTATAAAAACAGAAAAGCAAGCCTGCTACCATGATATAAAATTAGACGGTGGACCAAAAAGCAATCTAGAGTGCTATATACTTCCATTATATTATGACAGCGTAATTAACGAACCAGGAAAAACTGAAAAAGAAAAAGAAAGTTTACTATATTTAAAAAATTCTATCTTGCGAACTTGTGCAGAAGATACAATAAAATCAGAAAAATGCAAAAACGAGTCGAATTACAAACTTACGATTAGATCTTAATAGCAAAATCCGCCACATCGTATAACAGCGTGGAAACGCTGCGCTTCGGCACTTACGGCCTCGCTTGGCCTGTGGCACATTCCCTTTCTGTCACTCGCTTGCATACGCAAGCTACGTGCCAGTCCCTAACGTCCCGTCCCGGGACTCAGGGTCAGGGAACGTCGTCTCCCCTAGTTCGTTATTCGCAATGCTATGAAAGTAATTCTAAGAAAAGAAAAAAGATTAAACGGAGGTAAACTTGATAACTGTATCTTATGTCTGGAAACGAAAAAATTAATATTGAGCCATATAGTTCCAAAATGGGCATATTATTGGGCTAAACAAGAAGATAGAGGTAGAATAATAGGAAATTATGTTAGTTTAGGAATTCAAAAAATTTTACAAGATGGAACAAAGAATTATCTACTATGTCGGAACTGCGATCAATTTCTAGGGAATGCTGAAAATTATATTAAAATACTAATGCATGGGTCACCATCACAAAAAAGAAAATATCAAATCTTCGAACAAGAAGACAAATTTACAAATCTAAATGTAGAATTAATTCAAAGATTCATTTTTGGAATTTTACTTAAAGCACATCACAGTAATTCTCCTCCTTTCCATAACATTTTCATTGAAAGTTCAATTATTTCGCAAATAAGACAAAGAATATTGGATCCACTCAAAGAAGATAAATCACTTCCAATCATTGGAATGAGATTTGAATCTAACAAAATTCCAGGAATAGATCCAAAAGCAATAATGATTCCTTATCTACAAAATACTGAAAAAGGAATTGCTTATTTTTCCCTGCTACTTGCTGGTTGGGAATGGATTATTTTCTTTCAAAGAAAATTTTTAAAACAATCAATGTATCACTGCAGATTAAAAATGAATGGAGAAATGTACCTTCCTGTCGGAGATATAACTGATCAGAGATTTATAAATAAAGGAAATTTTGATAACTCATAGCACTGCGAATAACAGCGACTAACCGCTTCACTTCGGGATTTACGCCCTCGTTCGGTCTACGACACATAGGCTTTTGTCACTCCTCTTGCTTACGCAAGCGTCGTGCCAATCCCTAACGTCCCATACGGGACTCAGGGCCAGCCTACGTCGGTTAGTCTAGTTCGTTATCTGAAATGCCAATAAATCAACGCTGATAGCTAATTAAAATGAAAAAGGGATTTCTATTGGGTGCAGGTGCATCATATAACTTAGGTATGCCGTTAACTGATGAACTAACAAAAGAGTTTAAGTCAATACTAATTGCAGCCATCGATACGCCGTATTTTAAAGTACAGAGGAATATCTTTGATTTAATCTACCCAATACTTACAAATCCTAACAATACTTACGAAGATATAATCGGAACTCTAGAAGTTGAAATCAGACGACATGAAAATAGAGCAATTTCTCAACAAATCCATGATGTTCTTTCGCGATATTTAGAACTAGTTTACTCCATTCTACTATCCCGACACGAAAGAAATAAAAATTTCATTAATCTTCAACTAGATTTCTTTAAACCAATCTTAGAATACTGTAAAGACGGTCCACTTTGGGTATTCAGTCTAAATCACGATGTAATGATTGAAATAATATGTTCATACTTCAATATTCCACTAAAATGCGGATTTAATGAAAAACTTAAAATAAACAATATAGAATTCGAAATGTTAAGTCGAAGCGAAATGAAAAAAAACAAATTCTCTTTCCACACTAAAGAATCCGGTATAAATCTAATTAAATTACATGGATCTCTTGATCTATTTGTAAAGAATGATGAACTAAATTATATAAAAGTATCTATTGATAAAAACGATCACTTAAAGATAATAGAAGATTTAAAAAAATTGGATCAAATTGAAAAAGAAACTTCGATCTCGTTTGGAGTAAGATGCACGAACGAAATTGCATACTATGATGAAGAGAATATTTTACAATTTTTAAGAAAAACAATCATATCAGGAAAACATAAATACTCTACAAAGATTTCTCACACAATGGATGACTGGTTTTTTAAATTATTTAAAAGCTACATCAATAGTGTTGATGAACTTTATTCAATTGGATATGGCTTCTTGGATCCACATATAAATCAAGTTCTCATAGATTGGCTGGAGTTTTCAAGTAAACGTAATATTACAATTGTAAATCCTAATATAAAAAACATTCCCTCAAATTTTTCTTATCTTGATAAACAAATCAAAATAATTAATTCGGGAATAATCACCTTTTTAAATCCTAACGGTAGTTTAGTAGAAAAAACAAAAATATTCATCACTGAAACTTTAAGAAATATCTTTAGAGAAAAATTTCTCGCTTAAATTGGCACTTCAGATAACAACGGGGAAACGCTTCGCTTCGGCACTTACGGCCTCGCTTGGGCTGCGCCACATTCCCTTTCTGTCACTCGTTCGCATACGCAAACTCCGTGCCAGTCCCTAACGTCCCGTTCCGGGACTCAGGGTCAGGGAACGTCGTCTCCCCTAGTTCGTTATGCGAAATGAATCAAATGTATGACTCAAGACATGGGTAACACTTTTGTAGCAAGACATAGGTAACACTTTCTGGTTTCTCATCTCTTTAGA
>NZ_RQFK01000012.1 GCF_004770765.1 Leptospira noumeaensis
TGCTGTGATCGACTCCATCAAAGGAATGTTGGATAGTTTCCAAACGGATTTGGATACAGGAGTTACTTGTAACTTGGATGGGGGATGTACTTACCACCAGAAGGGTGGGGCACTCAACAGTGCGGGAACATTGTTAAAAAACTTTCTCGATCAGATGCGACCCAAAGTAGAGAATGTGGCCCTTGATCCTTCCTTGTTTTTCTCAGATATTTCTAGTTCCTTTTCTACCTTCTTGCAATCGCAAAAAGACATCGCCAACAGCAAGTATGAGTTCCATGAATCCAATATTCTAACTTATCAAAGTAATGCTGGAATCAACTACGAGACATACAGAGACTATACGCAAACAGATATCAATTCATTGGTTTCCTCAATTCTTTACCAACACTATGGTGCAGGGTCTGCCATCTACTCTACTGATTCTTGGCTTTATGAAGGCCATGGCGGTGGAGCAGTATATAACATAGATGCTCATTTTGCGACCTTTAATACGATTAGCGATCCCAATTTGAGATCATTATATGAGAAAATTTATAGCGGCTTAGTTTATAACAATGGTGACTTGAGTGGAGTCAAAAGTGCTTTGCAAGGAATATTAGGTTCAAATTACGAAGTAACTAACGTTTTGGCAGCAAACATCTACACTGATTGGCAAAACGGTGCAAACAAAAGTGACCCTTGGGCATACGTTAGTCTCCTTAAGTCACAAGGGAACTTATATAACGATAAAAACCGATTTGCTATGTGGGTAGTGGATCAAGTGGTTCCGCCTTTTGTTTATTGGCATCAGTATTACCAGATGGGTGGTCTTCAAATGGGACTTCTCTATGAGGTAAAAGATAAAAACCAAGAAGCACTTGCTACTCATTGGAATGGAACTACAAGTTCCCTCGGGAACCAACTCAGTTTGTTT
>NZ_RQFK01000013.1 GCF_004770765.1 Leptospira noumeaensis
TCTAAAGAGATGAGAAACCAGAAAGTGTTACCTATGTCTTGCTACAAAAGTGTTACCCATGTCTTGAGTCATACATTGAGACAATTGCGACTAACGAACTAGACTAACCGACGTAGGCTGACCCTGAGTCCCGGACGGGACGTTAGGGATTGGCACGACGCTTGCGTAAGCAAGAGGAGTGCCAAAAGCCTATGTGTCGTAGACCGAACGAGGGCGCAAGTCCCGAAGTGAAGCGGTTAGTCGCTGTTATGCGTAGTTGCTGCTTTTAATTTGTTGATTTGTCTATTCGAAGGATTTCGTTAATTACTGATTCAGAGATCCAGATACCTTTTCTTTGAAGTTCATTGATCTGTTTTTCTAAATCATCTATTATTCCTAGTTTTTTTGCTTTCGCTAAAATTCCGAGGGTCCCAGTTATTTTTAATCCGAGATTTTTTGCAATTTTTCTAGCTTTTAAATCATCTAAGATAACTAGAGAGTTTTTTGTTTCTAGTGCTAGAGCAATAGTAGATGCTTCTCCACTATCTAAAATTTGTTCAAGAGATTTAACCGAAAATTCTTGGTTAGGGTTTTTGATTTTTATAAAGTCTGGTATATTTTCACCGAATTCAGTTTTTACTGTATCAGTTATTATAATAGAATTGTATAAACTTTTTAAAAGATCAAGTTGTTGTATTTTTGAAAGAAGAATTAAGCAACTTGTATTTGAAATTACGTCAGGCATTCTCTAAATCATTTTTAAGATCATCTGTAGAATATCCAAATAGAATAGAAGAACCATAATTCTTCATAACATCAATTAAGGATGATTTCGAAAGATTGACAATATCGGCAGCTTGGCCTATAGATATTTTACCCGTTTCATACAACTTAACAGCCATTGCCATTTTGAAATCATATTCATTTAGATCTATTTGATCGGGAACTTGGAAACTTAAAGATTTCATGATTGTTATATAAAAACGTATGTTATTGAAATTCAAAAATCAAACTATTTTTCATCTCCTATTCATTGAATTTTTTGGAAATTTTGGTATTTTTTGATAAAACCAATTTTTTGCAGCAATTACGTATAACGTACTAGACTAGCCGACGTAGGCTGGCCCTGAGTCCCTGAAAGGGACGTTAGGGATTGGCGCGACACTTGCGTAAGCAAGAGGAGTGACAAAAGCCTATGTGTCGTAGACCGAACGAGGGCGCAAGTCCCGAAGTGAAGCGGTTAGTCGCTATTAAGTGCAGTTGCCATGGCCTAACTATTTTCAAGTGAGCCATGGATGGCGAACCTAAAATATATTTTTTTTATTTTCAGAATTTTGTTCTTTTGAGTCTATTCTTTGCCTAAATCAGTAAGACAGAGTACCGCATTAGCTAATTGTTGAACCCAAAAACTATGGGCAAGACCATTTGAATAAGTAATCTCACCTCTTCGAATTTTTCTAATTTCTTCTTTTGCTGAATTTTTTACTTCTGATAAAGCATCTATAATTGTTTCAGAGGTAATCTGATCTAGATAATTTGCTGGAATTAAATGGGCCATTAAACGTCCCTGATGTTCCTTCGAATCAAAGCGCGCGTCATGTATAATGAAATTTACTTCAGAAGCGGGAATTTTAAATATTTTTTTTAAGTGTAATGTGTTTAATACTATAAATCCATTATTATGTGCAAGCTCACCAGTTGGAATACGACAATCTTCTATTATAAGAAGATAACCATAAATGCTTAATAATTTTTTAATGTTAGAAAATAATTCGCACCAGCTTTGATGCGGTATTTCATGAAGAACATTGCTCAGAACTACGACATCAAAAAAGTTATCGTCTACTTTAGAACGAAGGCTTTCGATCGAGTTATGATACCGATTTACTTCATCGGGATAGGAAAGAGCGATATTCTTTAGGCATTGTTCTTTATCAGAATTGGTTGGATCAAAGGCATGATAGTTTAATTTGTCTGGAGATACATTTTCATAGTCTGCAAGATTTGCAATCATTCTACCTTTCCCAGCACCAAAATCCAAAAGATTTATTGAGTCTTTCCCTTCCCAGATTATTTTAAGTTGATCATAAAGTTGTTTTGATTGGGGATCGCTTGAGTCCGTCTCTACGACATTAGGCGGACATAAACATTCAAATGCAAAACGGTTTCTAGCCAATTCATAAGGAAGGCTTGTAAAATCCTTTAATTTTTGAATTCTTTCTTCATTTCCTAATAGACTTCTTAATACTGCTTCTGGTTTTTTACCAGAGTGTCTCACGGTACGATCATCTACAAACCAAAGCCCTGATGCATCAAAGTGTGAAAGAAGAGGGATCGAGTGTGTTGCAATCCAAATTTGTCCATTTGGATTATTTTTCCTTATTGTATCTAACAAGTCTATAACTGCTGAAGGGTGTAGATGATTTTCAGGTTCGTCCATAAAGAGTATATGGTTTGATAAGTTTCCTCCTTGAGAGTATATAGCAACACAAAGTTGTAATAAGATTCGTTGACCGGCTGAAAGTTGAGCCTGAGCAACTGGTCTATCGAAAATAGTTGAATAGCCATCTTTGTTCCAACCTATGTGTGTTCCAAGGAAAGATTTGATTATATCTTGTAATCGCTTATAATCTTTCAAGGATTCTTGCTTGTCATTGTCAGAATATTCTAAATTAGGATGGGTCGTATTGACCCAACGATCTAAAATTTTTTGTATCAGCGGTAGTGTCGCTTGATGTAGAGTTGAAACTCCAAGTTGTATCGCTTGATCAGCCCTTTGCATCCATTTCTGTTTGTTTTGGTTCGACCAGTCCTCTAATTCAATTTTATTAGGTACAAAGTCGACTATTACTATATCCTGTCTTCCGGTATCAGTAATGATCGGTTGTGGAGTATCTGATATTTCTTGCCATATTTTAATCTGTTGCTCAATGCTTTCTTTTAATTGTGGTTGTTGTGATATTTGATTTTCTAATTCTGTTATTCGATTTTGTAAATTTTTAATCTGTTGCTCAAACTTTTGTTTTAGTTGTGGTTGTTGTGATATATGACCTTCAATTTGTGTTATTTGTTTTTGATATTGCTTAATTTCGCTTTCTATATTCTGCTTTTGTTGCGGTTGTTGAGCAATCTGCATCTTTAATTGTTTTATTTGAGTTTCAGATTGGTTTTTTTGATGTAAAAAAGAGGATAGATTTGCTGTTTGATTGCGGATAATATCAAGAATTCTTGTTTTTCCTGAACCATTTTTTCCAGCTAACAGTATCGTGTTTCCGAGTTTCTTCATTGAGAGCGGGCGAAGACCAACTTTTTCGGTCACATTTTCAGTTAAATTAACCTCGACTATTTTCATGAGTTCTCCAATACTTTTTTATATAAATCAACCTAATTAGTTGCTTGCGTAGGTTTGCACGAGTTACGCCTATACAATATATGTTTTAATACTTTGATGGAAATATACTATTCTTAGCCGACAAGGATGTCGGCTAAAGTTCGTTACCTCTAGTAATTCTTGGCAATTGCACTTAACGAACTAGGGGAGACGACGTTCCCTGACCCTGAGTCCCAGCGGGACGTTAGGGACTGGCACAGAGCTTGCGTATGCAAGCGAGTGACAGAAAGGGAATGTGCCGCAGGCCAAGCGAGGCCTTGTGCCGAAGCGCAGCGTTTCCGCGCTGTTATACGCTGGTTGCTACTATAGGATTAAAGTTTATCCCAGCTGGGAAGTTTATCTTTCTTTCCAACTTTTCCCATAACTTTTTTGAATCCATCTTCAATTGATTCTTTAGTTTTTCCTTGAATTCGTTTTTTGAGAAAGTTAGCAGTATCAATATCACTTATACCTCTTGTAAAAGCATATAAAGCAAATTGATTAAGAGATACACCTTGCGTAGCAGCAGTTTTTTCAATTCTCTCTTTCAAATCTTCAGGAATACGAATAGTTAAAACATTTTTCTTATTCATAATTTAATCTCCAGAATTTAGCAAAATCAGTAGGTGTGATAACTTTAAAAGAATCAAATTTGAGTTCATTTTTAAGATTAAAATCCTTAATATTTGAAGTAATTAAGTATCTACTGTTACTCGCAAAAGCAAGTTCGACAAAGAGATTATCGTTTTCGTCGCTAAGATTAGGTCTAAGTAGATAGTTAATAGAAAAAGGCGTAGCCACAAAAGCTATGAAGTCCAAAACCAAGTTGATTTCCTTCTTTGACAAAGCTAGGTCAGAAAGTGACTTATCTCTTAATAAAACATCTGAATATTCGGTAAAAACAGGTGTGGATAAAGCCAACTCAATTCTTCTGTTTTCGACTAAGTTAAGTATAAAATGTGAAGCCCCTCTATTATCCCTAAGAGCTTGATAAATCACATTTGTATCTATAGTAACTCGCACATTTAAATGATATCAAATATGCTATCATAAATACAGCAAAAATTTTCCAGAAATTTAACTTTCTTCGTAAAAACTGCATTTTTTTCGTGAGGAATTGAGTTTTAGCAACTTGCGTATAACGAACTAGACTAACCGACGTGGGCTGGCCCTGAGTCCCGAACGGGACGTTAGGGATTGGCACGACGTTTGCGTAAGCAAGAGGAGTGACAAAAGCCTATGTGTCGCAGACCGAGCGAGGGCGCAAGTCCCGAAGCGAAGCGGTTAGTTGCTGTTATACGACGTTTTGTATTTTAAATTTCTGTTCCAATTTCTAGAATTATCGAATCAATTCGATCAGAATAGGAATTCACATTTCTTAAGCCATATTCAGTATTTTGTTTGAAGTCAAATCTGCTATCACCAGAATAAACTCTAAGATCATCCGGTCTAATTCGTTGATAAGTATATTTATATCCAATAGACATAAAGAAATTTTGGTTAAAATAATAACCAATTTTTAAAAGTCCTTCAGTACCTTGTACTCTCGTAATTGGATTGATATTTACTGAGATATAACCTTGATCAGAGTATCGATCAGCAAATGAATAATTGTGAGTAGATCGTCCGTATAATAGAAAATAGCTTATTCTCGTTTCTAGATAGAAATTGTAGAAGGTATCTGATTTCGTTTCTACAGCAATTTCTGGACCTATATATTTTTGTCCAAATTTAATTTGATATAAAGTGCTATTTCCATCGGTTAATTCAGATTTATAATATCTTGAACCAATTAAGAAATTTATCTGCGGTAAAATTGAATATGTTAATCCAATTTTAGCTTGTGATCTGTAATAGTTTCCGATTGGAGTAGGTTCTTCATTAATAATCACTTTTTTGTCAAAAGTAAGGTAATTCATAGAATAGTCCCTTTTAACAAATTCATAAAATTCAGAATATAGACCAAATTTGGAATCAGAGAATTTCTTTCGGACAATGATTTCGAAACTATTAACATTACGTTTAGGATCTTTTTTGTAAGGGCCAAAGATATCAGTGTATTGTTCAACTTCATATGGAGTAACAGTTGACCAAGCTTTATTAATAGAGAAATACCAAAGTTTTTTTTGAATATTTTCTGTTTGGGACTGAGCTAAGATTGAAGAACTGGAAATTAAAAGGATTAAGAGGATTATTTTTTTCATTTAGGGTTTTGTTTTACAAAATGTCGTATAACGAACTAGACTTGACGAAGTTTCCCGCCCTGAGCCTGCGTAGTAGGCGTTAGGGAGATCGGGAAATTTGCCGAAGGCCGAACGAGGCCGTGAGTGCCGAAGTGAAGCGTTAAGACGCTGTTAGTTGCAGTGTGCCCGTCGAGAAAAGATTTGTGATAAGAAAGAACTGGAAGTCCACCAGAAAACATCAACAAAGAGCGCAGAGTAAATCAATTTTGAGAAATCTTAAACAAACAAGACCGATCAAATTAATCTTTTGTATCAATCTTTGCTTAATAGATAAAAGCGAGAAAAAACGAACCTGGCGAGAACGAAATTCTGCACATTGCAACTAACGAACTAGCCTTCCCGAAGTTGTCCGACCCTGAGTCCCTGAAGGGGACGTTAGGGACTGGCACGTAGCTTGCGTATGCGAGCGAGTGACAGGAGGACAATTTGGCGCAGCCCGAGCGAGGCCGTAGTGCCGAAGCGTAGCGGGAAGGTGCTGTTATACGCAGTTTGCTATTTATAGTTTTAATCGGACCAAATTTTATTTACAACTGTATCCTTTCCGTCAGTGGAAAATATTATTTGTTCCCAAAAGCTATTTTCTGGTTCATCTCTATCAATAAAATCAAAGGTCAAAACATTTATTACATTTAAATTTTCATTAGTACTTAGTCTGCTGTCACATTTCTGAAACATTTCAAAAACGTTTTTCAAATTTCTATTTTTGAATATAACAACCATCTCTCCATGACCATATTCTGCGAAATAAGATAATATAATATTTTCTTTGTATATTTTGTTGTAAGCGCTAATATCGTTGTTATTTCTTTTATCAATGATAGTGTCATTGAGTAAATGTTTGTATGGTAAAGAATTGCCAATCTGACCAAATTCTTTTTCGAGAGATTGTTCGATTCCCGAATCAATTCCCCCTTTTTCACAAGTTTTGATAGTATTTGTGGATCCTTTTTGTAAGTCACGAATGTAGCTTCCAAAAACCCAACCTATTTTTTCGTTATATGAAACTTTTGTCCAATTTCCGATTTTGCCATTTATAAGAATTGTTTCAGGTTTTTCTTCAATAAAGTTTACATAATCACCATTTCTAATTTTTAATATAATGTTTGCTTTAGTATTTGGTGCATCACGTAACAACAAATCTCCACCATTTGTTATGACTCTTTTTAATATTGTTCTGCTTTCTTCTACTGCCTGGCTTTTTTCGTTTTGATTTACAGTTTTTGGTGATATTGGTAAACAAGTTATATATAGAATGACAAATAATAAAAATGGCAGTTTATTTAAATTCATTATTAATCCTTTAAATTTTAGCAAATTGCGACTAACGAACTAGACTAGCCGACGTAGGCTGGCCCTGAGTCCCGAATGGGACGTTAGGGATTGGCACGACGCTTGCG
>NZ_RQFK01000014.1 GCF_004770765.1 Leptospira noumeaensis
TCAATCACCGTTTCACCATCATTGGGAATGTACACCACAAGTCAATCATCTATTGTAAAAATTGTCCAAGGTAATTCTTTTTTTTTCTCTATCTGGTATCTGAAATTCAGAACAAAAGATAGAGAAACATACTCGGAAAGAGCAAGTTCTACCTGTGGATACTTTATAAAACGAACTTTGTTTCTGCCCAGATACCGGCAGGAACAGAAATAACAACCGTTATGCTTGGATTATTTCATTTTACAGGAATCATCTTACCTATGGTTCTTTCGGATTGAAAAGAATATGAAAATAAAACTTGACCAATTTAAAAATAGGATTCTTTAGATGGTCCATCGTTCTAGGTCAAAGAAAAACAGAGAAGGAAACATATGAAATTTATTTCTAAAACACTGTTATTCTTTTGTTTTTTCTTCATAGGTTTTTGTACGAGTGATACAACCCCTATTCCCAAACTAGAAAAGGGAATTCTCAACCTTCGAAATTTTTCCTTTTCTCAAGAGCAAAAATTTTCTTTAGAAGGAGAATGGAAATTTACGCCAAGAGAATTCACACTAACACCAAACGAAAAAAGTATTTTAGTTTCCATACCAGAATTGCCCCATTGGAATTCTTACAACCAGGTTCACAACCAGGAGAAAGTTGGATATGGGATGGGAAGTTATCACTTATCTATCCTCCCACCAAAAGAAAGGGCAACGCTTGCCATAGATTTTACAGATTTTTTTTCCGATGCAGAAGTATACCAAAACCAATCCAAAATTGGAACGTTTGGTTCTATCAAAAACCCTAATGCCAACTTCGATATAAAACCTCAATTGATTCGCATTTTACCTTCAGATCAAAATCCAATTGAACTGACTGTATTTGTAAGAAATCGTTTTTATCCATTAGGTGGAATCCGAATTCCGCCAACGATTGGAGTTTACGAATCACTCAAAACATCTCGAGAAAAAGATATACTCACAAATGCCATCGTTGTGGGTGGTTTTATTTTTTTAGGATTTTATCAGTTGGGAATGCATTACACAAGAAAGAAGATAAAGGGATCTTTTTATTTTTTCCTTTTTTGTTTTGTCATGTCTCTTCAGATTCTTGCCGCAGGGCCAAGAATTTTATTCGTATTTTTTGAATCCGTTCCAAGCGAACTAGTATTTCGAATCGATTATTTCACACAATACATTGGAGTGATATTAGGTTTGAATTATATCCATAGTTTGACCAAGAAATACATCTCAAAAAAGATAATCTATATCTCATCTGGATTGCTCATCATCCCGGCCTGCCTTTCCGTCTTTGGGTCTATTTACTTGATTACCTCCATCCATCACTACGTTTTGAGTATCATCATCCCAATACTCATTGTCGCATTATACTTAATCGTTAGTTACATTAGAGACAAACGTGCGGGATATATCTATTTGGGTTTGTCTGTTATACTAATGATCGGCTTTACTAGCCATGATATTATTTTATCATTACTTCACAAAACGCAGCCATTACTACTAAACTATGGATTATTACTTTTTGTTTTTTTTCAGTCCATCTTTTTATCTAAACATATCTCTGGTGAAATAGTTTCCGCAGAATTAAAATTTAAAGATGCCTTACATCAATTGGTACAATCAGAAAAACTATCTTCCCTAGGTGTCATGGTGGCAAGTGTCGCACATGAAATTAACTCACCGCTCAGTGCCGTTATTATGACGAGTGACTCCATTCGAGATGACATCTCAACATTCTTTAAGGAATTACCTTATTATGAACCAATCCCCAAAGACTGTTACCCAATTTTAATTTCCCTAGTGGAGTATTCACTTTCACAGGTAGAACTTTTATCCGGAAAAGAATACCGAGAACAAAAACAAAAGATCAGCCAAAACTTAGAGACACTTGGAATCAATGATACAACAAGGGTTTCAGAATTGTTGGTTTGTTTGGGTTTAAAGGAAATTCCTAAAGAATGGATTTCCGTTTTTTCGGAAAAAAGATCTGATTCCCTCCTTGTGTTGGCAGAAAAAGTGGTGCGCATCCTTCAAGGCACAAACACCATCCAAACTGCGGCAAATAGAGCCATAAAAATTGCCCAAGCATTAAAAAACTTCACACACTTTGATCCGAAAGCCGAAAAACAATCCATTCATCTCTCCGATTCGATTCAAAACATCATTGCCATTCTTGGAGGATACATCAAACAAGGAATTCAAATCTCAACAATTTCAGAAACAATTCCACCTATAGACTGTTATCCGGATGAACTAAACCAAGTTTGGTCGAACTTATTACAAAATGCCATCCAATCAACGAATGGAAAAGGAGAAATAAAAATAGAAATTGGACAAACGAGTTTGCAGAACGAACCTTTTGCATTTGTTTCCATTCAAGATTCTGGCCCAGGGATCCCTGAGGATATTATTGGAAAAATTTTTGATCCTTTTTTTACAACAAAACCAGTGGGACAAGGCACAGGACTTGGACTTTATATTTCCAAACAAGTCATTGAAAAACATAGAGGCATCATTGAAGTTCATTCGAAACCTAAAGAAACTAAATTTATCGTGTATCTTCCGTATGTTTCCAAGGATAACGATATGAAATTAAGTTAGTTTCTAGTTTGAAAATTTTAAAATTATCCTATTTTGGATCTGGCAACCGAAAACTAACAATCGTTCCCTTCCCCTTTTCGCTTGTGGCCCAGATTTCACCACCATGCAATTTGATAAATTCATTACAAAGAATAAGACCAAGACCTGTTCCCTTTTCACCTTCTAATCCAATACTGGTCACCTGGGCATCCACACGAAATAATTTTTCTAAATCCGAACTATCCATACCAATTCCATTGTCATGGCATTCCACTCGAATTCCATCTTCATCTTGTTTAGCGATGATTCTAATTTCCCCATTTTCATTTGTGAATTTAATCGAATTTGTAATTAGATTTCTAAGTACAGCCTGGATCATTTCTGAATCGGCATATACATAGGCTAAGGCGGAAGGGATATCTAAGGTAATACGAATTGATTTTTTTTTGATCAAAGACTCTACTTGGTCAACGATCTTTGTGACAAGACTCAAAAGGTTAATTTGTTTAGGACGGAAAGGCATATTCCCAGTTTGAGTCCTGGCCCAATCCAAAAGTTGTTCTAAAAGACCATACAACATAGATGCAGAATTTTGAATTTCAAATATGGTATCTTTTTTTTCTGCATTGGAATGTGAGTCAAAATCTTCATAAAGAAGTTCTGTTAATTGTTTGAATGCACCCAGCGGATTTCTTAAATCATGAGCAATGATAGAAAAAAATATGTCTTTGGTTCTGTTGGATTCACTAAGTAATTTTTCTGAATTGTGTAAGGCTTCAATGGCTTTGTTCTTTTCAAAAACTTGTTTTCTAAGTAATTTGGTTCGGTCAAAAACCTTTTTTTCTAATTCAAAACGGTAAGTGATCAAACGTTGGTATTGCAGTGTGATAAACTCAGACAAAATTGAAAACGGAATGAGGAAAGAAATTAAATAAATATAAGAATCAAATACCCCTGGGTATACAAATGGCCCCACTCCCATCCTTGTCATAAGGATACTGGAAAGATACAAAAGAAAAACACCTAAGGTTACTCCTCGGATTTGAAACCGATAACCTAAATAAATCAAAATCAAAAAAGATAAAAAGAAAAGATAAGGAAAGTGATAAACAATAACCGCTTGTACTAAGATAAAAGCAGTTGTCCATAAGATGAGTTTGATGGATAAATCCTCTAATTGGAATTTCCTCCATGCCATAAAAAATGGAACGGTAATAAAAATCCCAATGGTGTCCCCAAAAATGATTACAATCAAAGTGCGAACGATTTCAGAATTATTTAGTTTATAAAAATACCCGAAGGAATAGAGAACTCCACCTAAACATAAAATGGAAATTACACTCGAAAGAAAGGAAACATAAGTAACAAAATAAAAATTATCTTTTGCGGAATTAAGACTCTTGCGAATTTTTTTAATCCAAAAAGTATATGCCAGAGCAGATTGGAATGTGTCCACTCCTGCTGTCAGGCAAATACTGAGATACAAATCAAACTGGCTTAAATTGTGATGACTACTGATTAGGCCATCTTTGTTGGAAAGAAAACTTGCCAACCAAACCACTGGTAAAAACCAATATCCAAAAAACAAACAACCAATGAGTCCAATTCCAGAAGGGATCCAGAGGACTGCCAGGTTCACTGGTTGGAAGGCAAAGTATTCCATCCCTAATTTGGCAGTTCCAATATAGAGGAGAAATAAAATGAATGCCTTTAGGAATTGCTTCCAGTTCATGCGGATAGAATAAACGAAGGACAATTAGAGAAAAGCGAAATTATCTTTGAATTTCCTCTATTATGTAAGGAATACCCCAAATACAGAAGAGGATTCTTATCAAGGGATTTAGAAGGTATAAAAATCCTAGACTAATTTCCAGACAAAAGAGACTTAAAATCGCTACTTATGTCTTTACTTTTCATAAAGTAAGTGCCAATTAACATTGAATCGACGATTCCTTTATATTTTTGCCAATCGGCGTAACTTTCTATTCCCGATTCGGCAACACGAATGATGGACTCATCTAATTCAGGAGCAATTTCCTCTATTAGATTTTTATGAATTTCGAATGTGTCTAGATCTCTAGTATTGATACCAATGGTTGTGGCACCAGCATCCAGTGCCGTTTTTACTTCTTCTCGGTTGTGAGTTTCAACAAGTATTGAAAGACCCAAATCTTTAGCATACCGATGTAGAGAAGTTAGATCTTTGGGAGATAGGATTCGCACAATGAGTAAAATCGCCGAAGCTCCATAAGCGTAAGCTTCATCAATTTGTATTGGATCAATGATAAAATCCTTTCTGATCACAGGGATAGAAACGGACTCAGCTACTGCTTTGAGGTCACCCAAAGAGCCAAAAAAATATTGGGAATCCGTGAGAACAGAGATGGCGCCAGCACCTGAAGATTCATAAATAGACGCGATTTCTACGGGAAAATAGTCGGGCCTTAGGATTCCAGAACTGGGGCTTCCTTTTTTACATTCAGCAATGACAGAAATGGAATTTGTTTTGAGTTGGGATTCCCAAGGTCTTAAGGGAAGGATCCGAGGAGGAAGCTTTTTCCCCCTGGCCAAACGAACTTCCTCGTGTTTGGTCTCAACTATCTTATGTAAGATAGGATTCAAAGAGACTCCTTTTAAAATGCTTTTAATGCAGCATCTTCTGAGTCGTAAATATCAAAAAGAGAAGTAAGTTCGATTACGTCAAAAATACGTTTAACAGCGGGTTTGATATTAGAAATTTTTAAGGAACCGTCTTTGGAATTGAGTTTGCGAAGGGTTGAGATACAAGCTCGGAACCCAGAAGAAGACATGTATTCCACATCTTTCATGTTTAATAGAACCTTTCTATGCCCAGCATTATCGATGAGTTCCATTAGGCCCTCTTCCACTTCATTTGCCACAGAAACGTCCAATCGACCTTCCAGATATACAACCAGTTTTCCGTCTTTCACTTCGTGTTTCAGCACCGATTTACCCAACCTGATATGATTTTACAAAATCATCGTATTTTAGCGGACTGTCAATCAATGTTTTCTGAATCCATTCCAACGCCATCCGACCTCGACCAGTTCCAAAATTTCCTGATTTTAGGAGGTGGATCCTCTGGTGATTCCTCAGCCAGGTTATTATCTTCTCTCGGAAAACGTTGTATCTTGGCAGACCAATTTCCCGAACGTGCCAATTCAAGTTTATATGTTTCTGTTTTGTCAGACAATCACCCACAGGAAATTTTAAAAGAAATCCATTGTATCATCAAAAGTCCTGGTGTCTTGCCGAATCATCCTATCTTAGAAGAAGCAAAAAAAAATGAAATCCCCGTTTATAGTGAAATTTGTTTGGCTCGCATTTTTTACAAAGGACCAATCATCGGAATTACAGGGACCGATGGAAAGTCGACCACTACAGCCCTCACCTATCACATTCTAAAATCAAAATTTCCAAATTCAAAGATGGGTGGAAATATCGGAGTTCCATTCACTTCCTTTTGTATGGAACCACTCGATCTCGTTGTCCTCGAACTTTCCAGTTACCAATTAGAAGATTCACCTAACTTAGAATTAACTTCATCTGCTATTTTAAATTTAGCCTCAGACCATTTGGAAAGGCATAAAACCATGGAATCTTATGCAAAGGCAAAATGGAAAATTCAAAACTTAAACAATCCAAACCATAAAGCTTTTGTGAGTCCTAACTTTTTAAATTTTATTAAAACGGAAAATACCAATCACCAAAATTTATTTTTGGTTGGTGAAAACAAAAATTACTCTGTGAGTTTAGATCCGAATCAAATTCACACACCGAGTTTTGTTTATGATGCCTCTTCCTTTCCTTTGAAAGGGAAACACAATTTGATGAATTTATGTTTTGCCATTGCCCTATGTGAAACCATGGATATGAATGAGAAAGAAATCCAAAACGGATTTGAATCCTTTACTGGACTTCCCCATAGATTTAAAAAAGTAGATAACTCAGGATTTCAAAAACAATACCAAAACATTCATTTCATCAATGACTCCAAATCCACTAACTTACATTCAATGCTTTCGGGAATTTCTGGATTTAAAAAGGGAGACGGCTTGTTTTTGATTTTGGGTGGGATTCCCAAATCAGAACCAATAAATCCACTCATCCAGCGTTTGAAAGAATTAAACAATCCAATTTGGGTTTATGGAAAAGCAGTGGAAGTTTGGAAAACAGAGTTGGAAAAAATGGATTTTCCCATCCATTACTTTCCAGACCTTCCCACTCTCCTTGGCCATCTAAAACAAACTATCGATATAGAATTGGAAAACCATTTGGAAAAGGAATCCCAATCCTTATCTGTAATTTTTTCACCGGCTGGTGCCAGTTTTGATTTGTATAAAAATTTTGAGGAAAGAGGAAATCATTTTGAATCTATACTCAAACAAATATTTTCATAAGTTTAACCACGGATATGGTAACCACCATCCACATGGCGGATTTCCCCTGTGATTCGGTTACCAGGTCGAAACAAATAAGCTACTTCTTCTGCTAAATCTTTTGCAGATGCATTTCCTAAAGGAGCCATTTGTTCACAGTTGTTTTCTGCTTGTTCTAAACCTTCGATCGCTGAACCGGCCTTACTTGCCCTGTAGGGAGAAAATCGAATGGCATTCACTTGGACTTGTATTTCTTTACCAAGTTCCATGGCCATTTCTTTCACAAGTCTCTCTAACGCAGATTTGGCGATCCCAATGTTTTTGTAAGGATGTGAGACTATTTTTTCTGCACCTAAATAACTCAGGGCCACAATAGATCCTTTTTTGGCTAATAAATTTCTCTGGTATAAACTTTGGGTTAGAGCAAGAAGTGAAAAGGCAGATACGTTCATTGCATCCATAAATTCTTCCCGGGAAACCGTCATAATTGGTTTTACTTTTCCTTGGCGAATGGTTTTATCCATGGCAATAGAATGTAAAAGAGCGTGTACACTTATTTGACTCGTTTGTAAAAAATCGGCAAAAGAATCTATATTTGCTTGGATGGTCACATCCAAAGGATAAGTGATCACATCATCACCTAACTCTTTTTTAACGGTTTGAGTAAAATCCGAGTAAGTCCTTTCTAAAAAAGAATACCCTGCTTCAGATAAATTTTGATGAAACTCCGTTTTACCAAGCCCAGTGCATATTAATTTGGCACCAAGTTGTTTGCATTCTTTTGCGATGACAAGTGCGAGTGATGACGAATCCGTAATCCCTGTGATGATTACGGTTTTACCTTCTAATTGATAATCCATTTTTACCCTCTCCGTTTAGACCAAAATCGGTTTAAAAAGGAGAAGAAATGCGAAGTTTTTTTCGTGCTTTATTTATCGTTTGTGCAAGATTTTTTCATAGGATTGGCTACCAATAAAAATATCCAAAAGGTCCCCATCGATGTGTTGGTCTCTCACTTCCATCTTTAAAATATCAAAGGCTCTTTCCAGAGGCACAGCCTTTTTATAAGGACGGTCTTGGTCGGTCAGCGCATCAAAGATATCGGCAATGGCCATCATTTTGGCCTGTACTGGGATCTCAACCGCTGAGAGTCCTCTGGGATACCCTGACCCATTTAATTTTTCATGGTGGCCGTGAGCAATGGCAGGAACCATTTTGAGTTCTCTTGTCCATGGAATTTTTGATAAAAATTGGAAGGTATGTTCTACGTGAGATTCAATTTCTCTTCTTTCTTCAAAGTCGAGAGATCCACGCCGAATGGATAAAAAATTAAACTCTCGCGGCATAAGTAAACTGAGCTGGTTCCCTTCTGTTGTGTGATAACTCATTTTAGAAATTTCTTCTAAAAAGTTGGAATTCCCTTCTTCTAAAATGGAAGGTTCATTGGATTCGGAAATTACTCGAACCATTTCTTCCAATTTATCTTTTTCCAAACTGTATTCGAGTTGGATTGATTTTTCAAACTCCGGATAACCGTTGTTACCATGTTTTTTTAAGTATTCAATTTTTTTCTGGGAAAGTCCTGCTTCAACATCTTTTAAGATAAACTGAAAACGCCATCGAATTAAATCCAATTCGTAGTCTTCTAGTTTTTTGGCTTTGACAAGAACCTTTTCCCGAACACCAACCTTTCCAAAATCATGAAGTAAAGATGCGTATCTTATTTCTTTGACCTGTGATTCATTAAAATGAACATCTTTAAATCTTCCGACTTGGATTTCATTTACGGACTCAGCAAGGCCGACTGTATACTGAGCCACTCGGAAAGAGTGACCAGAAGTAGTTGGATCCCTAGATTCAATCGCGGAAACACTCGCCGTAACAAATCCTTCAAACAAAGTTTCAATATCATGAACCAAATTATTATTTTGGATGGCAACTGCAGCTTGTCCTGCCACAGCCATCACCAGTTCCTCTGAATATTTATCATATTCTAAGATGGAATTGGTTTTCATTTCTTCTAAATTGAGTTTCGTTTGAAAATTTTTCTTACGATTGATGAGTTGGATGACACCCACAACTTCATCGTGATGGTCCTTCATAGGAACCACGAGCATGGATTTTGAATAATAATTACTCATTTTATCAAAATCACTATTAAACTTATACTCCTCTTTGCCGGACAATTCGTACACATTAGGAATGTTCAGTTGTTTCCCAGTAAATGCAACATAACCGGCGATACTCTTTTTATTGATGGGTAAAATAAATTCATCAGAATTCAAATCCAAGGCTGAGATTTTGAATCTTAGATTTCTTGGGTTTCCTCTTTCGTCCTTTTCGACTAAATACAGGGAACCAGAATCGGAATTAGAAATTTCACGTGCTGAGTTTAGAATATCACGGAGTAATTTGGTAAAATCTTTTTCGTTGGCAAGACTAATCCCAATCCTTGTGAGTTTAGAAATTTCATTTGTTGAAACATTGATCCGTTTTTGTAATTCAAATTTGTCTACAACCATCTGGAGACTGGTAAAAGCATTGGCCAGAGCTTTGACCAAAAAAACCAGAGGTGCATCATCCGGAACATTCGTAAAAAATAAATCTTCTTCAATGTTTAGAGCAATGTATCCCGTATAATCAATGGGTGCCCTAACAATAAAACTAGACATGATCGTCGGTTGGTTCTTTAGAAATTGGTGGATCTCTTGGTGTTTGGATTCTAGTTCATACCGAGAGATATAGAATAATACTTTGGCTATGCGGCCATGCGAATCAACTTCGATCTGATCTAGATCTGCTAAGGTCAAAACCTTAGCTTTGATTTTTTTGGAATAATCGGCAATTTTGCCTTCAAAAAAAGGGTCATCTGTGATGATGAATTGTGTATCCGGAGATTTGGTCACAAATTTACTATCGACATGAAAAAATCGACTGTCGATTGTTTTTTTGAAAATGAATCTTACTTTTGTTTGTTTAGCAGGATGATTCCAAAACAGAAAGAAGCGGCCAAATAAAAACTCAAAAAATACAGGATCTGGACTCCTAACAATACATAGGGTGAATGCACCC
The DNA here is from genome assembly GCF_004770765.1 of Leptospira noumeaensis. NCBI lineage: Bacteria > Pseudomonadati > Spirochaetota > Leptospiria > Leptospirales > Leptospiraceae > Leptospira > Leptospira noumeaensis. The sequence continues at coordinate 10,058 of NZ_RQFK01000014.1, forward strand.
ACCCGCTTGGTTCTGCCAGGAAAAAAGGAAGGAAAATTCCCAAAACGGAAGGGTAAAGAAAAGAAACTACCCCTCGGATTCCAGACGCCGACCAAGAAATCGAAGACAAATAGGAATAAATGAGTCGTCCAAAAATTCCAGAGAAAAATGCCAAGGGCAGAACGACTAAAATTTCTGTTCCAAGACATACAGAAAATGCTAAGGCCCCAATCCAAATCCCAGTTTCTGCAGAAGTTGGAACCATTTCTTTTTTGAGTTTGGAAACAAAAAGAAACCCCACCAAGGAAGAGGTTCCATACATTAGGATCGTTGCAACTTGTTTAAAAAATTGAACGTCCACTTTCCAGGGAGATAACACAAGAAAGGCAGCAGGTAAAAAACTCAAATAAACGAAACGTAAGTTATCCTCACCTAATATTTGCTCCTTGCCTCCATCCAGATTCCAAAACATCTCTCGCATCCAAACAAAGGCACCAAGGGAAATGGCAAAAGGCAAAATGAGAGTATTGTCTTGGACAAGGATCGTTTTTTGGAAAAAATAAATTCCAAAAAGTAAAGAAACCCAAAACAAATACAAAAAAACAGAAACAAAGATTCGCCTGAATGGACTAAAATCAAAGATCCGTTCTTCGAAAGAAACATATGATAAAAATAACAAAAGATTACTTTTTGTAATATAAACAAATATAGAATCGGTATTCCAAATTTCGGAGTGGATTCCCCATTTTTTTAAAGTTTCTGTTAAAACAAATCCAAAGACGGTAATCATAGTCCACTGGAAAAGTAAATCGCTACGTTTTGTTTCTTCAGAAATTCTAGAAAGAGAATGGAACAAAAAGAAGCCAGATAAAACACAAAATAGGAATTCTGTTTCAAATAAATTCATAGATTTACTTCCTCACTGACAGTAAAGGGAAGGATGGAATATGGTGGTTCGCCGTTACGATCTAAACTTTGAAAGTTATGATGAAATCCTCTGATGGACTGGTTACCGATTAATATAAATTTTTCACTTCCAGCAGGTTTCAAAAGGATACTGCGGTTGAAAAAGTATAAAACCGGATTTGTTTTTAGTTCCTTTCCTATGTTTTGGAAATGCGGAAGAATTTTTGTATATGGCTCATAAATATCAATGGAGTTTGCTGCACGGATGATGATGGTTTTTCCTTTTAAGTTAGGAATGGGCCGATTCCTTAGAATCCAATTGTTAGGGTTAGAATAAACAGTTTGGAATTCACCCACTCCATCCGCAGAAAGAATCCGAATGTTTGGAAAAGCATAAAGTCTATCTTTTAATTCCTGTTTTACCTTTTTCAAAAACAATTCCACTTCCCCAGGTAACTCCCATAAGACGACCTCCATTCCAGAAAAATGTTTGGCAACAGCAAGAGAGGTAACTCCTGGATATTCAGGATGGTTTAAGGCAGGACCAATATCAAAAAATACAATTTGGTTCCCCTTTTCAAATCGTTTTAAGTCACCAAACAATGTTTTGCGTAAAGCAGACATTGGTTTGGACAGAAAGGCTTTTCCATTTAACAAATCATCCAAAAATAAATTTGTGTCTTCTAATCTATTTTCATATGTCCTTGCACGAATTTCTTCATCTTGGCCATTAAACAAATAACGACCCGTATACGAACGGATGGTTTTTTCTTCTAAATCGGTAAAAGAGTTGGGACTTAAAGTTTCCCAAGTATAAGGATAAATTGGTTTTCCAATTTCAAAACGATCTGTGGAAGGTAAATCAACAATTTGGCCGTATGGTGTTAACCTAACATATTGTTTGTAATAAACATCTGATTGTTCTGGATTGTTTCGAAGTTTAGAAAGAATCGCTAAATTAAAAAGAGCATATCTGTGGTATGGTTTTTCTTCGATTCCATAAATAGACTTGGCAGAAACAAGAGATTCCCATACTGATTTTGCAATGCTCCATTTTCCTAACTCATAAAGTGTGGCTGCATATAAATTATAAGAATACAAAGTTATATCGTGGTTAGCAAAACCATCTCTAATAATAATTTTTCTTTGGTCTTGTAACAATGACAATGCGGTGTCATACCGACCCAAATCAAAATACAACTTAGCTAAATTAAAATCAAAATAGAGGGAATTCAATCCCTTCGGAATCAACCCTCGAATGGAAGACAATTCATACGATGCAAGTTCTGCTTGTGAAAGGTCAGAAAGTAGGAGCCCATAAAAATAAGAATTTTCAATAGATGATGGATCTTGCAACAAACCCAAAGTGTCGTAGAGTTTTCTAGCAGACGTTAAGTAATAAACTGCCTCTTCTTTTTTTCCATCGAGCACTAGTGTTTTCCCAAGTAAGGAAATGGTATCCGCATAATCTGTATGAAATACGGATTTTAGAAGTTCTCTTTCTTTTTTGGCTGCGGTTGCGTATTCTATAGTTTTACTAAATTCTTTTTTTGCGAAATAGAACTCTGCAATGGTTTTTGCAACATAGAACTTCGTGTAGGTGGAGAAATTAGAATTTCCTCCTACATTTCGCCAAATCTCTTTGAATGATTCCTCGGTTCTTTTTTCTAAACTTATACTAATTTTGATGAATTGTAAATACTCAGAAGGAAAATCCAAAGTTTTTAATAGAGAGTTTTTTTCATCCAAGGATAACTTGGGATCATACCCAGACAAACGAACAAACTCTGATTCAGAAAGGAAATCCTCTTCGGAAGGAATTTTCCACTCGGGACTACGTTTCAACAAACGATGCAAACGAATGGTTTCATCCAAAAGATGCGTTAGGGATTTATAAATGGCAGAAACTAATTTTCCACGTTCTTCATAAGGAAGAAATACCGACTGACCAGTGTAAGTTGACTTTTGTTCAATGTCTTTTAGTTTAGGAAAAAACTCGATTCCCTTCTCTTTCCACTCGAAAACTCCCGTAAAAACAAAATTGACTCTTTGTTTTTTAGCATCCGAGAGAGATTTTTCTTTTCCAAGATAAACTCCTCCCGTTACTTTTTGAAATTCAAAATCAATCAAGTCGGAGAGTAGTTGGAGTGTTTTGGGATCGGATTCTGTTCCAGTAATTTCAAAATCTCCCAAACTAAAAAAGGAAACAGTTTCGGCAGACTCATAAGTTACCGGTAAGGTTTCTTTTTGGATCGCATTACGAATTGAATAGTATAATGGAGCATAGGCGACAAACGCCAAAAGGGAAAAGGTAAGGAGGGTGTTTTTTTGAAAGCGGGACAAGTTAAGCAAATTCTAAAAAGTTTAGTTTGACCTATTTTTCTTAGAATTTTGCAGAACTCAAGGAAAAAACGGGGTTTCCCCCGTTAGGAATCGGATCTTATCGTTTGAGACCGAGAACTTCCTGGATCATTTGGTCAGAAGTCACAATGGTTCGTGAGTTTGCTTGGAATCCCCTTTGAGTCACAATCATATCTGTGAACTGGTCAGAAAGATCCACGTTTGACATTTCAAGGAGTCCTGCGTTGATTTTTCCACGGCCTTGGCTTCCAGCTTCCCCAATGTTTGCATCCCCTGAGTTCAGAGAGTAACTATACATTGTGTCCCCTTCTTTATTGAGACCGGCTGGGTTTGTAAAGTTAGCCAGAGCAATCCTTGCAAGTGGTTGGCGCACTCCATTGGAAAATACTCCCGTCACAGTTCCTGTGTTGTCGATGGAGAAAGATTCCATATAACCCATTGGGTATCCGTCTTGTTTCACAGCTTTCGTTGTAAAATCAGAAGAGAACTGAGTGATCCCACCCACAAGACCTGCTTCCCCTAAATTCAAACTAAATTTTTGAGCCGTTGGATTTCCTGGAATTCGGAAGGAAATATCTGCTTTTAGTTTTCCTGTGGTTTGGGAATCCACACCGTCAGAAACAGAGATGATTTTTCCGTCTGGAGTGAAGGATACTTCTAGTTCTTGGTTTCCAGAAACTTTTGTGTTCTCCCCACCTGTTCCACTGACGTCTACAGATACTTGGCTTGCATCTTCCAATTTGAAACGCATCTTCCATACGTTTTCTCTCATTTTGTAAAACTCCACTCCCATTTGGCGAGTGTTTCCAAGTTCATCATACACATTAATGGATGTTACGTGGCCTCTTCTTTGGCGAGGATCTGGATCATTGATATAACGTTGGATGTCTTCTTCTGTTGCGTCAGAAGGAACTGCCGCAACACTTGCATTGAGGTTGGACTGAAAGTCTACGTTTTGAGTCGCACGAGCAGGTTCTTTGGAATAAAGAGGAATCATGATGTCTTCCAAAGATCCTGCGGAGTTGATGTATTTGTTGCCACCATCATCCAAACGAGAATTCCAACCTTGCACTTTTAATCCGTTGGCAGGGTTTACATAAAATCCGTTTTTATCTACGTTGAAGGCACCAGCGCGAGTGTAAAACTGTTTGTCTCCGTCTTTTACAACGAAGAAACCTTCACCCGATACGGCAACATCGGTATTCTTTCCTGTAGTTTGCAAAGCACCTTGCGTCATAATTTTATCAATAGCAGCGATGAGGGAACCAAGACCCACTTGTTTCGGGTTTGTTCCCCCGATCCTTTCGTTTGGCTCAGACGCACCTTGTAACTCTTGCGAGATCATATCTTGGAAGGTAACTCGCTCCGTTTTAAAACCGTGTGTGTTCACGTTGGAAATGTTGTTACCAATAACATCCATTCTTACTTGGTGGTTTTTCAATCCGGAAACTCCGGAGTAAAGTGATCTCATCATAACGTTATATCCTCTCTTTTTTTATCGACCTTTTTGAATTAATCCTGATAAGCTTCTTGTTTTTTTAATGTATTATTCGGTGCTTCAATCGCATTTGCCGGACGTTGGAATTCTGGTTCTGCTTTGAGAAGTGATGGATCAGAAATCAAATTGATTTTTGCAACATCAAGCATCCTTCCATTCACACGAACGTACGTTTTTCCTTCGTTATCAAAAAGAATAGCACCAGCAAGTCCTGTCACATCTTCACCTGTGACTAAATCTGGCCCGGAAACAATTTTTCCGACAACCGAATAACTTTGTTTAGATTCCATTCTGGCAATTCCAGAAGAAATGTTTTTCATCTGTTCGAGAGATGAGAACTGAGCCATTTGTGCAATGAAGTCTTTGTCTTGCACTGGGTTTGTTGGATCTTGATGAGAAAGTTGAGTGAGAAGGAGTTTTAAAAAATCATCCTTTCCTAGTTCTTTTTGTTTCTCACGAATTTCGATTCCCTTTAAACCACTTGTTTCTTCTTTTTCTAACTGGTCCAAATGTTTACGAATATTAAAGGTTCTATCACCTTCAAAGTATTTGGTTCTAGCTGAATTTTGAGTCGATATATCTTGCATTCCGTCTGGCATGGGATCCTCTATTTTTCTATATTTGTTAGTGATTTATGCGAAAAATTCCAATGTTTTGGGTTCTTCAAAAATAGGAGAACCAAGTAAGTCTGATGATTCTTCTAAACCTAAATTGTTTTCTGAATTACGAAACTTTGCCGCATCCACCATAGTTTGGTAGAGTTCATTTTGTTCTTTGCGGTCTGTAAGACCACTTCCATCATCCCATAAATCAATGATGAGCGCTTGTAAGTCGAGACCGGAGTCTTTTAGGTTTTCTTTGATGGTTTGGATTTCGTTTTGTAGTGACTTTTGAAGTTCTTCTGACTCTACAAGGATTCGTCCTTCTACCTTATCCCCATCCACAGTGACTTTCAAAGTAAGCCTACCGTATTCTTTAGGATTCATTACGATCTCTGCACTGGACTTTCCATTTTGTACAATATCAAACCGCGCTTGTTTGATGAGTTCGTCGATATTTTGTTTAAGAACTGTTTCTTTTGGTTTCGCAGTTTTTTCTGCAGAACGAATCTCTTCTGCTTTTTGTATGGATCTTGATTCAAAAGAAGAAAATTGGAAACTTTGTTTCTGACCTTTCTCTTCAAAAGATCGACTACCCTCCTCTCCTGATTTCGTAGAGGAAGAAGAATTTTGAATGGTAGGTATACCTGAGGCCTCAGTCTGTTTTTGTTTTTCAGAAGGAGTTTGTGATTTCAAATCTTGTTTCTGGAATTCTTTATCTTTAATTCCAAGGGATCGAATCATTTTATCAGAGTTTAAACTTTGGTTGGATTTTTCTTGTTCGGCAGAAACTTCTCCCGATTCCGATCCATTTTTAGTTTGTTTATTTGGTTTTATTTTTCCATCAGTTTTACGAACAGAATGTTCGGTGGGAAGTTCTCTCCCTTCCACTTTCACTTCTTTCCCTTTGGCAAAGACCAAATCAGAAACCACAGAACCAGAATGGATGGCTTCTTTTTTGGAACCAATGGATTCTTGTTTTTCATTTCCTTTTTTAATTTCTAAGGCTTTTTTTTCTGCCTTTGGAAAAAGAACCAAATTAGAATCTTTTTCTACATTGATTTTCGATTGAAGAGGAGTAGATTCATTTGATTTGGAAACTTTTTCTGTTTGGAAAAAATGCATAGCCAACTTTTTTGCTTCATCCACAAAGGCAGTCCCTTCTTTAGGAGAATAAGCTGTGGTTTTTTCTGCTGATTTTTGTAACGAAAGTAATACAGTTTTTTCCTTAACTGTCATTTCATTCAGTTGGTTTGCAGGGATAAGTGATCTCTCCCAATCTGCATGAGTTGCCACAAGATCCAGGCTATACTCTAAAGCATCTCGATCCAAATCCTCTTCTTCTTCGGATTCCTCTGTTTCTTCAGAAGGAGTCGACTCTTTTGCAGCCTGAGTCTCAGAAACATTAGATGTAGAATTATTTAATCCTTGTTTGGTGGTATCTTCTGGGAGAGATACTTCTGAAGGAGAACTTGTTTCTTCTTTTTCTCGCCCGATGGTTTTGTATTCAGAGCCAGTTTGTTTTTTTTCTGAATGCACTTGGAATTCTCGTTCCAAAATTTCCCCAAAACTTTCCCGAACCGCCATCATCGAATGGTTTTCTGTTCCATTCGGCTTGGAAGACTTCCCATCAACTTGAGGGAATTGGATTACGTTTTGGTTTGGGGCTTTTACGTTCATAGGGTGCCTTCTCCCTTAAGGATCGAACTTCCCCAGATTTCCTTGAGAGAATTATCTTCTTCCTTTTCCGGTTTATGTCTTGGTGTGGGAAAAAGGCAGGTTTTACGAAATAAATTTCGCTTGACAAATATTCACTAAATTAGAGGATGAGTTTGTTTTATTAAACAAAAGGGCGCAAAAATGAAAAAGTATACCCATATTTCGAACCTAAAATCAACAATTTCTGTCATATTGTGCATTTTCTTGAGTGTGATGAGCTTCTCTTCACTCGCAAGCGAAGGCACTTTCCTCCATGTGTCCTTTGACCCTACAAGAGAATTGTATGAGGAAATCAACAAAGCTTTCTTAAAAGAATGGAAGGCCAAAAAAGGAAGCGAATTTGCCATCCAACAATCGCATGGAGGATCCGGGAAACAAGCACGTGCTGTAATCGATGGACTTGACGCTGACGTAGTGAGCCTTGCTCTTTCTTACGACATCGACAGCATCTCCACCAAATCAGGGTTAATTGATGCAAATTGGCAAAAAAAACTGCCAAACAATAGTGTTCCTTACTACTCAACGATTGTATTTTTAGTCCGTAAATCCAATCCGAAAAAAATCAAAGATTGGGATGACATTGTAAAACCAGGAGTTTCTATCATCACTCCTAACCCAAAAACCAGTGGTGGCGCTCGTTGGAATTATTTGGCAGCTTACGGATTTGCAAAACGCAAATACAAATCGGATGAAAAAGCAACAGAGTTTGTCAAAGCACTTTTCAAAAATACATCAGTTCTTGATACAGGAGCCCGCGGGTCAACAACGACTTTTGTCCAAAGAGGAATTGGTGATGTTCTCATCACTTGGGAAAATGAAGCCAAACTTTCTTTAGATGAAGAAAAAAGATCTGGTAAAAACACTTTAGAAGTGGTGTATCCATCTGAATCCATCAAAGCAGAAACTCCTGTTGCTGTAGTTACAAAAACTGCTACAGAAAAAGGCAATTTGGAAAAGGCAACTTCCTACTTAGAGTTTCTTTATACAAAAGAAGGACAATCGATCATCGCAAAACATTTTTTTAGACCGACTGATAAGGCGGTTGCAAAATCTTCTGCAAAAGAATTTCCCAACATTAAATTATTTTCCCTATCCGATTTAGGGGAAACTTGGGAATCTGCTCAGAAAAAACATTTTGCAGATGCAGGTGTCTTTGATGCCATCTACAAAACCCCTTAAAATATGCTTATAGAAACCCGGCCGTATAAAAAACTACATTTTGGAATCAGTTTAGGACTGACTGTCTTTTATTCGTCCGCGGTTGTTGTCATCCCACTTCTAGGACTTTTTTTCCATTCCCTGGGGATTGGAGTTTCAGGGATCTTAGAAGTGTTTGCCGATGAAAGAATTCGTTCCGCACTCTTTTTAAGTTTCAGTGTGGGTTTTATTTCTGCCATCATCAATCTCTTTGTTGGATTTTTATTCGCTTGGGTTCTTGTCCGTTACAACTTTCCTTTTAAAAAATTACTCGATACCTTAATCGACTTACCTTTCACCTTACCCACTGCGGTGGCTGGAATTGCTCTCACAACAATTTATTCTCAAAATGGAATCATTGGATCCTACTTTGAACAGTGGGGAATCAAAATTGCTTACACTCCGATTGGAATTGTGATCGCTCTTGTTTTTATTGGTTTTCCTTTTGTCGTACGAACTGTGCAACCTGTGATTGAAGAATTACCAAAGGAACTAGAAGAAAGCGCCCGTTGTCTTGGTGCGACACCTTTCCAAACTTTTTATAAAGTTTTACTTCCCGAACTTTGGCCTTCCCTACTTGCCGGAACAGGAATGGCTTTTGCCAGAAGTATTGGCGAATATGGATCTGTTGTTTTTATTTCCGGAAACATTCCAGGAAAAACAGAAATCCTTCCTCTTCTCATTGTCACCAAACTAGAACAGTACGAATACGAAAAAGCAACTTCCATTGCTCTTGTGATGTTACTCACATCTTTTGTTTTTATGTTTCTAATCAATTTACTCCAAGAACGGGCATCCAAAAAGTTATCATGAAAACTAAAATTTTACCCATTTTCCTGGTGATTTTGGCTTATTTTTTTGCTGGGATCATTTTGATTTTGCCCATTTACACTGTGTTTTCCGAAGCATTTTCAGAAGGTTATACAAAGTATATCGAATCCATTACCGGCGAATATGCTCTTTTTGCAATTGGCCTCACCATTAAAGTATCAGTTGTCTCTGTCATACTCAATACAATCTTTGGTGTGACAGCAGCCTTTACCATCACTAGGTTTCAATTCCCTGGGAAAAATGTTTTAGTCACCATCATCGACTCTCCCTTCGCAGTTTCTCCTGTCGTTTCTGGTCTTATCTTTTTATTGTTATTCGGGAGACAAGGTTACTTTGGTGATTTTCTTTCAACACATGGGATCAAAATTGTTTTTAATACACCGGGCCTTATCCTTGCCACCGTATTCATTACCTTTCCCTTTGTGGCACGGGAACTTGTTCCTTTAATGCAAAGCCAAGGAAGAGAGGAAGAAGAAGCTGGGATGTTACTTGGTGCCAGTTTTTTTCAACTTTTAAAACGAGTGATCCTTCCCAATATCAAATGGGGTTTGTTATATGGAATCATTCTTTGTAATGCAAGGGCTATGGGTGAGTTTGGAGCCGTGTCTGTTCTTAGTGGGCATATTCGCGGAAAAACAACCACCTTACCACTCCATATTGAAATGTTATACAATGAATTTGATTCCGTGGGTGCCTTTTCCTGTGCCACCTTACTTGTGTTTCTCTCTCTACTCACACTTATCTTTAAATTGATTTTGGAAAAACGAACTGCGAGCAAGAAAAATGCCGATTGAAATAAATAACGTTAATAAAACCTTTGGGTCGTTCACCGCTCTAAAAGAAGTCAACCTCTCCATTCCTGATGGAGAACTTGTGGCGCTCCTTGGTCCATCGGGATCAGGAAAAACCACTTTACTCCGAATCATCGCAGGCCTCGAAGAACCTTCGTCAGGGAAGGTAGAGTTTGTAGGAGAAAACCTTTCCAAATCCAAAATTCAAAATGGAGAAGTGGGTTTTGTTTTCCAACATTATGCCCTCTTTCGCCACATGACCATTGCTGAAAACATAGCCTTTGGTTTGGAAGTCAGACCAAAAAACCTGCGACCTTCGAAAAAAGAAATTGGGGAAAAAGTTTCGAAACTCCTCACACTCATCCAATTAGAAAAATTTCATAATCGTTACCCACATGAATTGTCAGGGGGCCAACGCCAACGTGTGGCTCTTGCCCGTGCCCTTGCCATTGAACCAAAATTTTTATTACTCGATGAACCTTTCGGTGCCCTCGATGCCAAAGTCAGAAAGGAACTCAGAAACTGGTTACGAAGACTCCATGATGAAATCCACATAACAAGTGTTTTTGTCACTCATGACCAAGAAGAAGCACTCGAAGTCAGTGACCGAGTTGTCATCCTCAATCATGGCCAACTGGAACAAGTGGGAAGCCCTGACGAAGTGTACAACAAACCCAAGTCTCCTTTTGTTTTTCATTTTCTTGGAGATGTGAATCTTTTCCACGGAAGGATCGAAGAAGGAAAAACAAAAATTGGAAATTTGGCCCTGGATAGCACGGAACACCAAGACGTAAAAGAATCGGTGGCCGTGGCCTATGTTCGTCCTTATGATGTGGAAATTGTCAGAGAGTCTGACCAAGGGATCGCCGCCGAAATCCAATACATCCATTCCACGGGAAGGAATGTGAGAGTGGAACTGAAACGTGTGGACACGGGGACACTCATTGAATCAGTTCTCGAGCAGGAAACCTACCGTCTTTTGAACCTTTTGCCTGGCGAGACGGTCTACCTAAGGATTAAAAAAGCAAAAGTATACGTAGAAGACTTCTCTATCTAGTATTTTCCGCTAATATAGTTTACAAATCGTCCAATATACAAAACATTGGACGGTAGGATTGGAAAAAAATGGGAAATTTGGAAGTTTTGACAGAAACCTATGCCTCCCTCTCCCTGGAACAGGGATTACGACAACTTAGTCTGGACTTCTCCGGAAAAGTTGTTTTCACGACGAGTTTTGGATTGGAAGACCAAGCCATCACTCACGCGATTCTCGCAAACCAAATCGAGATTCGAATCGCAACTCTGGATACAGGCCGCCTCTTCCAAGAAACCTATGATGTTTGGCAAAAAACAAACATTCGTTATGGGGCAAAAATTGAAGCCTTTTATCCAAACGAAAAAGAAATTCAAAACTTTGTGGTAGAGAATGGTCCAAATGCCTTCTATGATTCCCAAGATTTACGAAAAGAATGTTGCCGGATACGTAAACTTGTTCCCCTCGATGCCATTTTAAAAAACACAGAAGTTTGGGTGACGGGACTCCGAAAAGATCAATCCGGATTTCGAACGGAAATGTCTATTTTTGAATCGGATCCTCAAAGAAATTTAATCAAATACCAACCACTACTTTTATGGTCTTTTGAAGATACTTGGAAGTATATCAGAGAACACAATGTACCATACAACCTATTACACGATAAAGGTTTTCCAAGCATTGGTTGTGCTCCCTGCACCCGTGCCATTGAACCAGGGGAAGACTTTCGTGCAGGAAGATGGTGGTGGGAACAAGAATCTAAAAAAGAGTGCGGCTTACACTGGGTAGACGGCAAACTCACACCAAAAAAAGGATAATACCAACATGACCGATTTACATCGACTTTCCCATCTAGACCAACTAGAATCGGAGGCCATTTATATTTTAAGAGAAGTAGCAGCTCAATTTGAAAGACCTGCTCTTTTGTTTTCTGGAGGGAAGGACTCCATTTGTCTTGTACATCTTGCACTTAAAGCCTTTCGACCTGGTAAATTTCCATTTCCTTTAGTTCATATTGATACAGGGCATAACTTTGATGAGGCGCTTAAATTTAGAGACAACCTTGCCGAACGAACTGGTGAAAAACTAATTGTTCGTTATGTACAAGACTCCATCGACCAAGGAAAAGCGGTCGAAGAAAAAGGAAAGTTTCCTAGCCGTAATGCCATCCAAGCTGTGACACTTCTCGATACCATTGCTGAATTTAAGTTTGATGCTTGTATTGGTGGCGCTCGTAGGGATGAAGAAAAAGCTCGTGCTAAAGAAAGAATTTTTTCTGTAAGAGATGAATTTGGATCTTGGGATCCTAAACTACAACGCCCAGAACTTTGGAATATCTATAATGGTAAAATCCATGTGGGTGAAAACGTTAGGGTATTTCCAATCAGTAACTGGACAGAACTTGATGTTTGGGAATACATTCGCAAAGAAAAAATCGAACTCCCTTCCCTATATTTTTCACACCAAAGGGAAATTGTATGGCGAGAAGACCTAGTGTTTCCGGTATCAAAGTTCATCTCTTTAGATAATACAGACAAAGTAGAAACTAGAACCGTTCGTTTCCGAACTGTGGGTGATATGACTTGTACGGCAGCCGTAGAATCAGAAGCCAATTCCATCGACGATATCATTCGTGAAATTCAAATTTCTAGAACCACCGAAAGAGGATCTCGTTTAGATGACAAACGTTCTGAAGCAGCGATGGAAGATAGAAAAAAAGGCGGATACTTTTAATGGATATTTTACGTTTTATTACGGCAGGAAGTGTGGATGATGGGAAATCAACTCTCATCGGACGATTGTTATACGATAGTAAATCAATTTTTCAAGACCAATTAGAAGCCATTGAAAAAGCAGGACAGGTTAATGGTCAAATCAACCTAGCACTACTCACCGATGGATTAAAAGCGGAAAGAGAACAAGGAATCACTATCGATATCGCTTATAAATATTTTTCTACACCAAAAAGAAAGTTTATCATAGCCGATGCACCGGGCCATGTCCAATACACAAGAAACATGGTGACGGGAGCTTCTAACTCTGATCTTGCGATCATTTTAATTGATGCAAGAAAAGGTGTGATCGAACAAACTTACCGCCACTCTTATATTGTTTCCCTACTTCGTATTCCCTATGTTGTTGTATGTATCAATAAAATGGACTTAGTTGATTTTTCGGAAGAGGTGTTTTTAAATATCCAAAAACAATATCTGGAATTTGCCAAAGACCTAGATTTAAAATCCATCCACTTCCTACCTATCTCCGCACTGAACGGGGACAATGTGGTTGATTTATCAACGTCCATGCCTTGGTGGAAAGGAAAATCCCTTCTTGGATTTTTAGAAGGAATCGAAATCCATACAGAAGAAGAATCACCTGCTCCCAGATTTCCTGTTCAAAATGTGATTCGTCCTCAAACAACAGAACACCATGATTACAGAGGTTATGCGGGACAAATCAGAAGTGGACACTTCACTGTTGGTGATTCCATTACCGTTTTACCCAGTGGACTCAAATCCAAAATCAAAGCCATTGATACCTATGCCGGTTCCATAAACACTGCCTATGCCCCAATGTCTGTGGCCATTCGACTGGAAGATGAAATTGATGTGAGTCGGGGAGATATGCTCGTTGTCACAGGACAGGAACCAACCACCTCACAAGATTTGGAAGCCCATATCTGTTGGATGGACCAAAAAGCCATGACACCAGGTTCAAAGTATTTACTCAGACAGACCACAAATGCCGTGAAAGCCTCCATTCGCTCTTTGGAATACCGAGTGGAAACAAGCACCCATGAAAAAAAAGAACAGGCAAGTCTTGGACTCAATGAAATTGGTAAGGTGACGATCAGGACAGCAAAACCTGTAGCCTACGATCCCTATTCCAAAATCAGAGGGACAGGTAGTTTTGTTCTAGTCGATGAAGGAACCAACCAGACCGTGGCAGCGGGGATGTTATTATAGAACTTTAGTTCAATATAACAGATTTTTTCTTGCTATAAAATAACAGGGTTCAATAAGATGGCAGTAGTATGAGCCGAGCCACTACCATTGCCACCCATTGGATTCGAAAGTCCTTCATCGGGGAGACAAAACTTCCCATTGTTTACGAACCTGGAGAGGACAAGGATCTAAAAGACCTAACCGCCTGGATCCAGAAAAACCAGAAAGAATGGCGAGAGGATTTGAAAACCTACGGAGCCATTCTCTTTCGCGGGTTTCCTGTTCACGAAGCATCCGATTTCCAATCCATTCTCTTTGCAACAGAGGAAAAAAAACTCGGCGAATTTTATTTGGGCACCTCTCCCAGAGATCAGGTCGTAAAACACGTGTTTACTGCCAGTGAACTTCCTCCTCACTACCCAATCATGCAACATGCCGAGATGAGTTTTCTCGACAACCCTCCGAAACTTTTATTTTTTTATGCAGAAAAAGCATCCGAAACAGGAGGGGAAACTCCCCTTACCGATCTACGGGAAATTTACAAAGACGTAGATCCTAAAATCAAAGATAAAATTAAAAAATATGGAATTCGTTATAGAAGGCGTTACGATGGTCCGTCTACCACAGCACGTTTTTCCTTATGGAAAACAAAACGTTGGGATGAAATGTTTGGAACGACAAATCTTGATGAAGTAAAAAAGATTTCTGATAAAAACAGATTTAAGTTGGATTGGTCGGGAGTTGATTCCTTAACCATCACCAATGAACAATCTGGTTTCCGCGTCCATCCAGAAGCAAAAACAACTGCATGGCACAACCATTCGCAAACCTTTCACTACCAAGCAGCTGTGAGTGAAGTATGGAAAATTTTCAAAAGACAAAAAACATTTCGTTCTTTTGGTGTGGCACTACTCCTCACTCTTCTAACATTAATCAAACGAATTTCAGGACAAGAGTCTCATGATGTTCATGTCACTTATGGGAATGGGGAAGAGATTTCTGCAGGAGAAATGAAATCCATCACAAATGTTTTTTGGAAACATCTAGTAGCCATTCCTTGGCAAACGGGAGATGTTCTTATCATCGATAACTTATCAGTTTCTCATGGTAGACTTCCCTTCACAGGCCCACGTCGAATTCTCGTAGGATGGTCAGATTAAATGGATATCAATGCAGTTCGCCTCAATTTCAACAAAGACTCAGTTTACCTAATCAATGCACTGGTTGGTTTTATTATGTTTGGGATCGCTTTGGAATTAAAACTCCAAGACTTCAAACATCTTTTGCGTTACCCCAAACCTGCGTTTGTTGGTATTTTTAGCCAATACATACTGTTACCCCTTGCCACCCTTCTCATCATTTGGGTGATCAATCCTCATCCAGGACTTGCTCTCGGAATGGTGCTTGTGGCTGCTTGTCCCGGTGGGAGTATGTCGAACTTTTTCACGCATTTGGCAAAAGGAAATTTAGCACTCTCAGTGAGTCTGACAACTTTTTCCTCAGCATTTTCTTTTATATTAACACCACTTGGATTTTTCTTTTGGGGGAATTTACTCCCAGTCACCAGAGAATATCTTAAGTCCATCTCAGTCAGTCCCTATGAGATTTTGGTTTCCATCACAGTGCTCCTGGTTGTCCCACTGATACTCGGAATTCTCTTTCAAAAACTATTTCCCAAACTCACTCATACAGTGAAAAAAGCCGTACAAAGGATTTCCATTTTATTACTTGGTTTTTTTATTGTGGGAGCACTCGCGAGCAATTTCAAATTCTTCAAAGAATACATCCACCTTCTCTTTGGGCTTGTATTCCTTATGAATTTAGCAGGACTCTCTCTTGGATATTACTTTGCCAAACTATTCCGATTGCCACTAAACGATCGTAAAACGGTGGCTATAGAAACAGGAATTCAAAATTCCAGTCTCGGCCTTGCGATTGTATTTGGGTTTTTTGATGGTCTCGGTGGAATGGCAATGATTTGCGCTTGGTGGGGAATTTGGCACCTAATTGCCGGTGCCGCCGTCGCTACTTATTGGAATAAAACAACTCCGAAAGAATTGGAATCTTAGTTTAAGATTCCAATTCGATTGATGTAATCTCCAAAAGACTCTTTGGTGTTTCTTTCTTTCGAAAACCTTCCAAAGAGTCCATCTAGTTCTTGTAATATCGCAGACTCATCTAAATCTTCTTTATACTTACGATTCAGCCTATAACCTTCCGCATCAGCGCCTAAGTGTAAATTGTATTTCCCGTAAGAAGTTCCGACAAGACCAATCTCTGAAATGTATGGCCTTGCACATCCATTCGGACAACCTGTCATCCGGATGGAAACTGGTTCGTCAGAGAGTCCATGTTTTCCAAGAATAGGTTCAATTTTATCGATGAGGCTTGGTAGGTATCGTTGTGCTTCTGCAAGTGCCAAAGAACAGGTGTTTAATGCCACACAGGCAATGGAGTTCTTTCTAATTTGCGAAACTTCATTTGTTTTGCGATGAACACCGAACTTCACCAAGATGGATTCAATCAGATCTTTATCTTTTGGAAAAATATCAGATAGGATCAGGTTTTGGTTACAAGTAAAACGGAAAGTGGCTCTTCTCGTTTTAGAAACTTCAAGAAGGGCCGTTTTTAAATTATAACCATGTTCATCACAAACACGTCCATTTTCCACAAATACCGTATAATGCCAGTTACCCGCAACGTCTTGTTTCCATCCAAAATCATCAGACCTTTGTGTGAACTGATAATCCTTGGCCGGTTCAAAACTAATTCCTACTCGTTTTTCTACTTCTCGTTTGTAAAACTCTACACCAAGACGATCCAAAGTATATTTCAAACGAGATAACTTTCGATCTTCCCTATTTCCAAAATCTCTTTGGACAGTTACAATTTCGTATACTACCTTTAAGATATCTTTTTTAGGAATAAAACCGAATACAGTTCCTACTCTTGGGTAAGTGTCTGGATTTCCATGAGTGGTACCAAGACCTCCACCAACAGCCACATTAAAGCCAAGGAGTTGGCCATTTTCGATGATAGCGATAAGACCTATATCATTTGTGAAAAGATCCACATCATTGTAAGGGGGAATCGCAATCGCAATTTTAAACTTACGTGGAAGATACACATCTTTATATAGTGGATCCTCCGGTTCTTCTTTTTCTGCTAAAAGATTTTCATCGAGCCAAATTTCGTAATAAGCTCTTGTTTTGGGTAATAATGATCTACTAATTTCGCCAGCGTATCCAAACACTTCTTTGTGTAAGGGACTTGTTGCTGGATTAGAGGTACAAGTTACGTTACGGTTCACATCCCCACATGCTGCAATGGAATCCAAAAATACAGAATCAAATGCTTTGATGGTTGGTTTAATTTTTGATTTTAAAATACCATGAAGTTGAACCGTTTGTCGTGTGGTGATTTTGATGGTTCCTGTGGAATTTTCACCAGCAACATTATGTAATGCTTCCCAATGAACAGGACCTATCATTCCACCTGGAATTCGCAAACGAATCATAAAGGAATACAAACGTTCTAATTTTTTTGCGGCCCGTTCTTCTCTACGATCTCTATCATCTTGTTGGTACATTCCATGAAACTTAAGTAGAAGTTGGTCATCAGAACGAAGTGATCCTGTATGTTCATCCTTCAAACTTAATGCTAATGAACCTCTTAGTCCTCGACTGAGGCGTTTTACTTTTTCCGCTAATGTTTCTTTTTTTTGTTCTGCCATGATTACCTCAGTATACGTCCTTAATGTAGCGACCGGCTTCTTCCAATTCTTTTAGATAATCGGAAGCATCTTTTCCTGTATCAAATGTTCTTTCTGATAAAATTTCAATGAGTTTGCGGTCGACATCCTTACTCATTGGATCTTTTGACCCACAAAGATAAATCACTGCTCCATTTTCGATCCATTTCAGAAGTTCTGCAGCATTTTCACCCATTCTGTCTTGCACATATACTTTCTGTTTTGTGTCTCTGGAAAAAGCAGCATTTAACCTGTGCAATACGCCAGTATCCATCAGTTCCAAAAGTTCTGTTTGGTAATAAAAATCGGAGACAAAATTTCTTTCTCCAAAAAATAACCAGTTTTTGCCGTTCCCGGAATTTTGTTCTCTTTCAAATAAAAAACTTCTGAAAGGAGCAATTCCAGTCCCCGGCCCAATCATGATGATATCCGTATCAGGACTTGGCAATCGAAAGGAATTATTTCTTTGAATGAAAAAAGGAACCACGTCTCCTTCTTTCAATTCTGACAAAAAACCAGAACAAAAACCGGTTTTGATTCCCGTAAATGTTTCGATCTCCACCTCTGCCACTGTTAGATGTACTTCCTCTTCCCCATGTGCCGATGGACTGGAGGCAATGGAATAATACCTAGGAACAATCGGCTCTAAAATATCCACAAGAGTTTGGAGTTCTAATTGTTTTTCAGAAGGATTTAATGTTAATAAAACATCCAAATCCAATTTACCCGAAGGTAGTTCTTTTCCAATGAGTCCTGCATATTTTTGAATGACACGGTCTGGCAAAAAACGAATTGAAACTTTTTTACGAAATAAATCATAAGCCATCCATGTTTCCCCTTTATAGGTAACACGAGTTTCACGATCTGTTTTTAATAAGGATAAAATTCTGTTTACTTCATCCTCACGGTTATAAGCAAGAAAACCTGCACTATCCCCAGGAAGATAATCGATCGGCACAGTGGTTTTGATTTCAATATGTCTGGTTGATTTACTAGCACCAACATCATTCAAAACAATATTTGTGACAACTGCCCCTTCATAAACAACCTTTCCACCAGATGTCGGTTTTGACGCAGGATTCTGAGTTGGTTTAGGACTTTGCGTAGTTGCTGTTTTAGAATGTGCATTGAGCTTGGAGATGAGTTCACTCATCCATGGTTTTGCGACCAAATCAAAATCTACGTCACACTTACCTAATGGTTGAATCCGTTCTGCACCTAACTTTTCTAACATGGAATCAACATCTTCACCCGTTTGGCAAAATAGTGGGTAACTCGTATCACCTAACCCGAGTACTGCAAATTTTACTTTTGATAATGAGTCTTTGGAATCATTTAAAATTTGAATGAATGGTTTGGCTGCTTGGGGCGGTTCCCCATCCCCATGTGTGGATACTACCACAAATAAGTATTCTTCTTCTTTGAGATCTTTTGCTTTATACGTATCAGTACTTTTTAATTTTGCAGAAACACCCAACTCTTTTAGTTTTTTAACAAGTTCCGTTCCAAGTTTCTTTGAGTTCCCTGTTTCTGTTCCGTAAACCACGCTGCATTGGATGGGTTGGGTTTTTAAATTTCCATGTAAAGGGTCTGTTCCCGAATCTATACTCACGGGAGGAGTGAGGGAAACATCAACACTTCCTCCAATGCTTGCCTGCGTGAGAGCAGACAAATATCCGGACATCCACACCCATTCATCTTTGGTGGATTCCTTCAGTAACTGTAAAAATCGATTGCGTTTCTCATCGGATAGCATAAAAACCTATTTTTGATTTGGATTCCAGTAAAACATCCAAAAAGTCTGATAAATTGAATCTTTCCCCAGAGATATACCCCAAGTAAACCAAAAAAATGGAGATTTTGTGGAAATAATTAGCCAATCACTTGACTATTTCTTACGATATCGCAAGGTATAACAGATATGTCCTCCAATAAGACAGAACATGGATTTGTCAGTTTTGTGAGTGGTGGCCCTGGCCCCATTGACCTTTTGACCCTCCGAGGACGGAGTCGTATCGAATCCGCTGACGTCATTCTCTATGATGCCCTTCTTGATCCCGGTTTTTTAGACTTATTTCCCGAGAGCGCACAAATCCTTTATGTCGGAAAAAGAGCCTCGGAACACGC
The DNA here is from genome assembly GCF_004770765.1 of Leptospira noumeaensis. Classification (NCBI taxonomy): domain Bacteria; kingdom Pseudomonadati; phylum Spirochaetota; class Leptospiria; order Leptospirales; family Leptospiraceae; genus Leptospira; species Leptospira noumeaensis. The sequence continues at coordinate 29,795 of NZ_RQFK01000014.1, forward strand.
CCGCACCCAATCAGAAATCAATTCCCTTCTTGTTGAATTCGCCACCCAAGGAAAACATGTGGTTCGTTTGAAAGGAGGTGACGCTTCTATTTTTGGAAGACTCGCAGAAGAGATCCAAAGTTTAGAAGGAGCGGGAATCTCTTTTGAGGTAATCCCTGGAGTGAGTTCCGTAACTACCGGTGTTGCTGAGCTAGGTCTCTCACTGACTGTTCGTGGAATTTCCAGACAAATCATCATCCTTGACGGTCATACCATTTTAGAAGATGAACGCAGTTGGATCGGGATGGAAAATTTTTTAGGAACCATTGCCATTCTCATGGGAAGTAAAAAAACAAAGGAACTTGCAGAAACTCTCATCCAGAAGGGAATCAAAGGGGAAACACCTATCGTTCTTGCAGAAAATGTGGGAAGAGGAAATCCGATTTATACAACATCTACTCTCGCAGAAACAGCGTTAGACGAAATCAAAAAACAATCCACTGGCCCAGGAATTCTTTATGTAGGAGAGGTGATTCGTCCTTTACTCGATCGTATGGAAAAATCTCTCGGCCTTACTGCAAAAAAATCAAACTAAAATGAATTTTAAAAAATATCCCATCTTCCTCAATTTAGAGAATAAAAATATTCTGATTGTTGGCGGAGGGAACGCTTGTTTAGAGAAACTAAATGGTCTCGAATTTACTGGTGCTAAAATCCATATCATCTCAATCAATTTTAGCCCTGAGGTAAAAAATTTTTTAGCAAAGTATCCAAACATCGCCACAGAAGAACGTGCTGTGAGAGAAGAAGATCTAAATCATCGGGATATTATTTTTTTAGGAACCAGTGATTCAAACACAAATCAAAAATTTAGAGCCCTCGCCAAAGAAAAAGGGATCTGGGTCAATTCAGTGGATGATCCAAAAAATTGTGACTTTTATTCTTCTTCTTCCGTATCCATTGGCCCTGTACAATTTGCAATCTCCACCGATGGAAAGTTTGCTGGAGTGTCCTCTACACTACGAAAAATTTTTGAAGAAATTCTTCCTGAAGAGGATCATGAACTTATGGAAACTCTTTTTGAAATGCGGAGGAACTTAAAAACTATCCTTCCTAAAGATGAAGAAAGAAGACTCGCCTTAAAAGAAATCGTCCAAAACTTAAATTCAAAATACTTTCATAAATCCTAATTTGTATCAGGATAAATCTGAATGGTTGTGATTTGGTGTTCGTTTGACCAAACCGAATGTAAGGGAATATTCACAACTAACTTTTCATTACTATCGAGTCTTGCCGTCCACTCACCCGGAGTTCTTGGATCTGCAAATTTCACCTTTTTAATCGGAAATGGAAATTGAATTTCAAACTGAATGAACTCAACAAGTGTGTTGAACCTAAGTAAATCATCTCGAAGTTTTGCTTCAGTTAAAATGGAGTTAATTTCATCTCTATTGATTTCCAAAGCTGACAAAAGCTGCGAAGACTTACTAGTATCCACAACCAGTTGGATTTCAGGAATTTGATCTTCTGTAAATTGAATGAATCGAAATCCTGGAGGAAGTATATGAGTATAATTTTGAAACCGATACGCCCTTTCTCTGATGCTGATTTCTAATTCACCATTGGGAACAAGTCCCGTCCCAAAAAACATCCCAGATGGTTTTTTTGTAATTTTTTTCTGATACAAAACCAAATCACCAGAGAGATCCGGTTTAATCTTTATTTTAATATTTCCACCAGCACAGGCAGAAAACAACAGACAGAAAAAAAAGGAAATTGAAATCAGTTTCATATCGCCAATAGAAACATTTGTGGTAAGATAACAGAACTAAAAAATGATCTATCCAAAACAGTTTCATGGAAAAGCGAAAGATGTTTCGCTCGAATCGCATTTTTACACGCGTTTTTCTGAGGAAATTCGCTTAAATTGTAATATTTATTATTCCATCACTCTAATCACACCAGATGTACCCATGCGTGAAATTGATTTCCTTGTGGTCTCACCCTACGGTGTGATCACCATTGAATTAAAAAATGGAAGGTGGAGACAAAAAAAAGGAGAATGGGAATTTTATAATGTGAGGCAAAGGGAATGGAAACCCGTGGAAGGGAAATCTTATTCTAACCCCATCGAACAAGTGGTGACACAAAGAGATTTAGTTAGGGAGTTTTTTAAAAACCACAACCAACTCACCGATTTATTTCCAGAAGATTATTATGATAGTGCTATTTTCTTTCTTAAAAATGAAAGAAAAGAATTTCACTTACCCAATGACAGACATCTCTATGTATTGGGAGGAAAAGAAGTTAGGGACGAGATAAGTTTAAATTCTATTATCGAATCAATCCTATTTCGATACAACCGAGAACCATTACCAGAATCCGTTTTAGTCAAAGCTCACGAAATTATCAAAAAAAATCTAAACTTCTTCCAAACCTTTCGATCCCAAAATGAAAAAGAAGAAGAGACTCTATTGTTTTTTACGAAAGAACAATTTGAACTTGTGGAAGGAATCAGTCGTTACCCACATAACTTAGTTTTTGGAAGTAATGGTTCAGGAAAATCGATTTTAGCCGGTGAGTTGGCATTACAAAATGCTAGGCTTGGAAAAAAAGTTTTATTGTGGCAAGGTGCAAAAGCACTCTATGAAATCTGGAAAGAAGAACTCAAAAACATTCCAGAAAAAGAGAATATCGAACTCATTTTTAACTTAAATGAATTAAATCACAATCATATCGACATTCTCATTGCAGATGGGATTGAAGAAATCATCGAACAATCACCAGAAAATGAAATGTATTTATACCTCTCAAAGTTTTTTTGGGAAAACAAAAATTGGATTCTATTTATTTCACGTAGATTCAAATATTCAAAGTCACCTTTGTTAAATTACTGGAATTCCCTTTCTATCCATATCTGGGACATCACTAGAAATATCAGAAATTCACCTGAAATAGTTCATTTTGCCAATACCTTACTTGCTGATTTTTCGGAATCATCTGTCCAAGGTCATTTTTCCGATGTACAATTGATCAAAGTAGACGATGACATAACAGACCAAATACGATGGTGTTTTGGTTATGCAAAAAAAGTTTTAGAAGTAGTAAACGATGAAATTGTAGTTATTTACTATTCTGAAGAATATGTTTTACAAAGTAGATTGAAACAATACCTAGATGAAAATGGAATGCGAAACTATTCCCATAAAGAATTTTCAGGAATGGAAGAAACTTGTGGAATCCTCATTGGATTTGAAAACTGGGATCAAACTGAAACAAAAACCATCCTTGCGGAAACTATTTTAAAAATTAGAAGTTTGGTATGTGTCTTTTATCCACCTAACGAAGAAGTGGTGATCCAAAACATTTTAAAAAAAGGTGACTCTGGCCCGTAAGCCGGATTCTGTTTTATGCGATCATTTATCTGATGCTCTCTACCCACAACCTGGCGGGACAAACTCATAACGGTTGTTTACTTGAGATTGCACATCGGAGGGTTTACCATGCCTCTATTTTTACAAACAGAGCGGTGGGCTCTTACTCCACCATTTCACCCTTACCTACCGAGGTAGGCGGTTTACTTTCTGTTGCACTTTCCGTCCCTTAAATTCCATTTCTGGAATCCAAAAGCCCAAGTGTTACTTGGTCCGATTGTCCCCTAGTGTCCGGACTTTCCTCCCCCTTCCCTCCAGAAGGAAGGAAAAAGGCGATCGCTCGGCCAGAGTCAGTTTCATTAGAAAGTCAGTGTAAAAATCGTCCATGAGTATTTCTTCCCATTGGCACAAAATATGCAAACTAACTAGGACAGAGTCAGTGAGGCTTTAGATTGTATGACCAAATACCAAATTGCTACAATATTCATCATTTCTTTTGGTTTGCATGCAAATCCTGTTTTTGATGAGTCTGCCGATGACATTCTAAGGAATACGAGATTGTCTCGGATTCCATCTGTCATTGCAGGTCTCGAAGAACGAGCCATCCAAAAGATGGAAACAAATGACCTGATTTCTGCCAGGGAAGATCTAAAAAAAGCCATCCAACTCAAACACGCAATTGGAATGAAAGAATCCGAAGGAAGCGCCAGTCTCCTTTTGCAAATCTCAAAGTTAGAATCAAAACTAGGGAATCGGTGTGAAGCCAATCAATATTCGCATTTAGCAAAAAGAATTGCTCTCCGCATTGGAGTCAATCTCGGAGCGGTAGCTTTTGATCGTGCCGTCATTCCAGACAACCGAAAGCCAGAAGGTTGCGTAGAAGTATCCTGGCTAAAAGAGTAAACTCAAGTCACCTTCAGTTAAGGTAAGTGAGTTTATTTAGAATGTTAGTATCCCTCGAAACCCTCTGACAATTGTGAGTGGGTTTACTTTTTAATAGGACTTTCAACTTGAACTTCCCTTGTGAGACTCTACTATTTCTTTGCCTACGTTACTTGATGTAGCCGGTAACGATTGAAATCCACTGAAAAAGGTAAGTGACTTACTTTTTTCAGCCAGGCAAGTTTTCGCCTGGATTTCCAAAGTAAGCCAGATTCATTCGATAGCGACTCTCAAAAGTGAAGGTGTTTCTTTCGAAAGCCATGTTCTCATCCCAGTGAATGAAAGGAGAAACTCAGTTTCTATAAAAATCTAAATTCCAATCCCTACCAAATTTGATTTCCAAAAGAACCGTTTCATTGATTAAAAAATCCTCTCATTCCTTTTGGAATTTTAAAGAAGCAGAGTTCACACAATACCGTAAACCCGTGGGCCTTGGACCATCTGGAAAAACATGACCGAGGTGAGCTCCACAGTTCTGGCAAAGAATTTCTGTCCGAACCATTCCATGTGTCTGGTCTGATTCTGTTATGACTGCTTCTTTTTTTACTGGCTCATAATAACTAGGCCAACCACTCCCCGAATCATACTTCGCTTGAGAGGAAAACAAAGCCTCTCCACAACATACACAAAGGTAAGTCCCCTTCTCTTTATGTTCATAGTATTCACCAGTGAACGGGCGTTCGGTGCCTTTTTCCCTTGTGACTTGGTATTGTAAGGGAGTGAGTTTTTCCTTCCAGTTTTCTTCGTTCATCATAAACCATTCCTTATTAATTGAGACTTAGTTTCAATATCATATTTTATTTTTTTAGGGACTGACAATCTTGTGACAGTTGGAACCTTGTATTTGATAGAATAAAATTATGTGGTCAAATCTGATTCTATTACATTCAAATGATCCCATAGATAAACCTTTAGACGAAAAATGCCTAGAGGTTTGGCAAACATGCCAAAGATCCATTGCATTTAGTGACCGTCGTATTTTCTCCATCTCTGAATCCGAAAGATTTTACAAAGGATACGAAGTTTTTCACGGTTATGAAGCCTATCGGTTTCTTCTGGAAGTTGTTTCCGGTCTTCGATCAAAACTTTTTGGAGAGTCGGAAATCCAAGCACAGTTTAGAGATCGCTTTAGAGAAGAAAAAGCAACTGACTCTACATTTGCACTCTCTCTCTTAAGATTACGTGATCAGATTTTAGAACATACCAAACAAATTCGATCCAAATATTTAACAGGGATTGGCAGACAAACTTACGGAAGTGTAGCAGACTCTTATTTGCAAAATCATAAAACAGTTACGCTACTTGGAACTGGTAAATTGGCAAATTCCATCCTTCCCTATCTTGTTTCCAAAGATAAGGAAGTGCACCTGATTGGCCGTAACCAAACAAAACTCGCGGAGTTACAAAAAGAATTTTCGATTACAACTCATCACTGGGAAGATTACAAACCGATGAACGAAGCTATCGTCATTGCATCTAGTTTTCTGCCATTTAACTGGGAATCAATGATTGAAAGTTCTTCTTTAATTTTAGATTTTAGAGAAACGACAATCAGTAACTCTAATTATAAAAATTATATCCCACTTTCAAAAATTCTAAGTGATCTACAAGAAACCGATGAACAAATTCAAACTGTAAAGATGGATTTACAATACTTTCTCACTGAACTCACCAGGGAACGCGAGGAGGAACAAATACACATAATGAATGGATGGGAAGATTTACTTGTCTGATACTATTAAAATCGGAGGAAGGTCATCTCTTCTTTCTCGAATCCAAATCCTTTCTGTAATAACAGCACTCCAACAAAAAAATAAAACAAAAACATTCCAAACCGTGTTTCGTGAATCTGCAGGTGACAAAGATTTAAAAACACCTCTCTGGCAGTTTCCTGGGCAAGGAATTTTTACAAAAGACCTACAAGAAGATTTATTAAATTACAAAATTGATATTGCCATTCATTCCTGGAAAGATATGGATTTAAGGGAACGTAAAGAAACAATCCTTGTCCCAATCCTACCAAGAGAAGATGTGCGAGATGTTTTATTATTCAAAAGAAATAAGTGGATTTCAGCACCAACTGACATCACAATCCTAACGTCTTCCCCCAGAAGAGAACACCATATTAAGGACTTCGTAAAATCTTATTTTCCAACTCCTATCAATTCGTTTCAAGTCAACATTGAATCGGTCAGAGGAAATATCCAAACTAGACTACGAAAATATTTAGATCATGAAAACGGCGGAATCATCGTAGCCAAAGCAGCTTTAGACCGAATTTTAAATTTTGAAGATTTAGAAAATCAAATCCCAGAACTAAATGAAGTAAAACAACTGATTAGAGATACAATCAGCCTTTCTTTGTTTATGGTGATGCCTTCCTCTATTTTCCCGAGTGCCCCAGCACAAGGCGCTCTTTGTGCGGAAATCAGAAAAGGAGATAAACACCTAGAATCTTTACTTAGAGAAATCAGCAATGCAGATGCGGAAACCACAGCCAATGAAGAAAGAAAAATATTATCACAGTATGGCGGTGGCTGCCACCAAAAAATCGGAGTTTCTGTATTAATCAGAGATTACGGAAAGATAACTTTCATTAGCGGAGAAACCGAAGATGGGAAAAAACTTTTTTCCAAAGAATTATCCGAAAGTCCCGATTTAATCTTTAACAAAACTGAAGTCTGGCCTCCCAACGCGAAAATGGCTGCAAGACAAAGAGAACGACTCACGTATAATATCCCCAAAGATGTGGATGTTTTTGTTTCACGAGGGTATGCTTTCCCACTGGATTTATCCGTAAATCCAACAAACCAAATCCTTTGGTCTGCAGGACTTTCTACATGGAAAGATTTAGCACTTAGAGGATTTTGGGTCAACGGCACCTGTGATGGATTAGGTGAAAGTGAACCACCTCTAATTGACCTACTTTTAGGCCGAACACCGAACTTTGTCAAACTCACACATGTTGATTCAGACAAACACAATAGTATATATCCAGTCATTCCAACCTATTTTGTTTCAGCACCAGAAATCCCAGTTCCTTTTGATATTACAAATATCAAAGCAGCATATTGGCGCAGTGGCTCTGAGTTTGATATTGTTACCAAACGATTTCCCGAATTATTAGATGTCATTCATTTTGTAGGACCAGGTTCCACGTTCAAAAAAATCAAACAGACCATCGGTGAAGAAGCATCCAAGGAAAGAGTTTTTGTTTCATTATCTTTTGATTCTTGGGTAGAAAAGTATATAAAACCATGAAAAAACAAACACTACGATTACGTTCCAATGAGTATTTAAGGAATCTTGGAGAAACAGGTTCGCTCAATGTAAAAAAGATGATCCAACCACTTTTTCTCGTAGAAGGGATAAAAGACAAAGAACCCATCAAAGGACTAACTGATGTTTTCCGTGATACAAATAAAACTATTTTAAACCAAATCGAATCTGATTTAAAAATGGGAGTCACACAATTTTTATTATTTATGGTTCCGAAAGATAAATCGGACACAAGTTTTCCTAAAGATTTTTATCATACAAATATCAGTTTTATCAAAAAAACTTTTCCAAACATGTTCTTATGGTTGGATACTTGCATCTGTTCGGTGACAACCACTGGTCATTGTTGTCATTTTCATAAAACAGGTGCCATTGATCTTGAGTTCACTTTACAAAGACTATCAGACCTTGCTCTCATTTATGCAGATGCTGGAGCTGATGGCATTGCACCAAGTGATATGATGGATGGTCGAGTTGGCTCCCATAGAAAAATCCTGGATGCCAATGGCCACTCTATGACACCTATCATGAGTTACTCGACAAAATTTAAAAGTAATTTCTATGGACCATTCCGAGGTGCTGCCGACTCTGCACCACAATTTGGGGATAGAAGTGGATACCAATTGGATGTTCGCGATCGGGACACTGCAATTCAAACCTCCATTCGAGACAAAGAAGAAGGTGCAGACTTACTGATGGTAAAACCAGGAATGACGGCAATTGATCTCATTGGCCCTATCAAAGAAAAAACTGGGCTTCCCACTGGTGCCTACCAAGTGAGTGGCGAGTATGCAAGCCTTGTGTATTTGGCCAAAGAAGGTTTTCTAAACTTTGAAGATGGGTTAAAGGAAACTTGGGATGTCTTTCGAAGGGCTGGTTCTTCTTATTTAATTACTTATGGTGCGAGATTGGCTCAAAGGTTGTATTTATGAATTCAGAAGATTTATTTCTTCGATCTAAAAATGTTGTTCCCGGTGGTGTACATAGCCCTGTTCGTTCTTTTGCTTCTGTGGGAGGAACACCTGTTTTTTTTAGCGAAGCAAATGGCGCCTATTTAAAGTCAGTCGAAGGGAAAAATTACATTGATTATTGTCTTAGTTTCGGTCCCCTCCTATTTGGACATAGGCATCCAGAAATCCAAGAGGTAGTGGAAGAAACGGTAAGAAAAGCCTGGTCTTTTGGAGCCTGCGAACCCTATTCTTTAGAACTGGCCGAGTTCATTGTTAGCCGCATTCCTTGGGTAGAAAAAATTCGTTTTGTTAACTCAGGAACAGAAGCTGTGATGAGTGCCCTACGCGTCGCGAAGGCTGCCACTGGTCGAAACAAAATTTTAAAATTTGACGGATGTTACCATGGCCACCTCGACCAATTACTTGTTAAAGCGGGCTCTGGACTTGCTGGACTTAGTTCCAGTGATAGCAAAGGGATTGGCCCTGAAATCATTCAGAATACCCTTGTACTGCCGTTAGATGATGAAATCGCATTAGAAAATTTATTCAGGGAACAAGGAAAAGAGATCGCATGTCTTGCCATAGAACCTATTCCTGCAAATTACGGCCTCCTTCCCCAAAGAATTGAATTTTTAAAAAAATGTAGAGAACTCTCAACAAAGTATGGCACCTTACTTTTATTTGATGAAGTTATTTCAGGATTTAGAGTATCTTTCCAAGGAATGGCTGGCCTTACAGGAATTGTTCCTGACCTTGTTTGTTACGGAAAAATCATCGGTGGTGGATTTCCAGTCGGAGCCTATGCTGGCAAAAAAGAATATATGGATTTAGTGGCACCAAGTGGACCTGTTTACCAAGCAGGAACCTTATCCGCAAATCCCATTGGAATGCGTGCTGGTCTCAAAACATTAACCAAAGCATGGCATGAAAACCCTTATCCCGAGCTCGAATCTAAAACAAAAAAACTAACCTCAGGTATACTAAAACTTCTTGTGGAATCGGGAGATTCTAATTGGGAAGCAGTTACATTTGGAAGTCTATTTTGGTTGAAAGGAAAAACCAAGGAACCTGTTCGAACCATAACCGATATCCCAAGTGATCATAAAGCAAACTTTGCATCGTTTTTTCACAAACTATTAAACCAAGGCGTATATCTGGCACCCAGCGGATATGAGGTTGGATTTTTATCCACTGCTCATAGTGATGAAATTATAGAAGAAACCATAAATAAAACAAAACAGGCATTAAAGGGGAAATAATGATTACTACTCAGTTCAGAAATGAAAGATTTTCAAATGCCTTAAATTTGATTCCACAAAACATTCCACCAATCTGGTTTATGCGTCAAGCTGGCAGATACCATTCTCATTATCGTAAACTCAAAGAAACATATAGTTTTATGGAACTTTGTAAACAACCGGAACTTGCAGCAGAAGTGGCACTAGGACCAGTCAAAGAATTTGGGTTTGATGTGAGTATTTTATTCTCTGACTTACTGTTTCCTTTGGAAGCATTGGGTATGGGTTTGACTTACGATCCAGGCCCTAAACTTTCATTTTCACTTACCTCAGAAAAAGATCTTCTAAAATTAAAATCTAGTGATGAAGCCATCGAAGGACTTAAATTCCAAAGGGATGCAGTGGTTCGAACCCGCGAAGTTTTACCAAAAGATGTTTCACTCATTGGATTTGTAGGTGGACCTTTTACCTTAATGACCTATGCAAGTATTGGTAAACATGACGGAAACTTATCCTTTATCAAAACCAACCAAAACTTTGTGGATCAATTCTATTCCATTCTTGTTCCTCTATTGAAACAAAATATAGAATTACAATTACAAGGTGGAGCCGAGGTGGTTATGATTTTTGATACGGCTGCGGGAATGTTAGATCCTTATAACTTCCTTCGATATGTGGCGGAACCAATGAATGAACTGGCTAAACTTTTTCCAAATCAAATTGGTTATTATGCCAAAACTTCTACGGAAGCACAAATAACACAAATTCATCAGATTCCAAATCTTGCTGGCTTTGGAGTGGATCATAGATTTTCCATTCAAGAAACACTAAAGAACTTCGGAGGAAAAGGATTCATCCAAGGAAATTTTGATCAAGAACTCCTATTTGCTGAAGAAGGAAAACTTAAAGAAAAAATTAGGGAATACTTACTACCAATTAAAGATCTAAATCCAGAAGAAAGAAAGGGATGGGTGGCAGGTCTTGGGCATGGAGTTTTACAATTCACACCAGAAAGTTCGGTTCACCTTCTTATCGATGAAACAAGAAAGGTGTTTAGCGAATGAAACACCTACTCGAAAAATACGATATACCTGCACCAAGGTATACAAGTTATCCAACTGTTCCCTATTGGACAAACTCACCCACGTTAGATGAATGTATCCAATCATTAGAAACTTATCTTTCTCCCAAAGAATCAAAATTAGCAATTTACATTCATATTCCTTTTTGTGAGACACTTTGTACGTTTTGCGGCTGTAACACATCTATCACAAAAAACCATACAGTGGAAGAACCTTATATTACAGCTTTAAAAAACGAACTTCAATTATACGCGGGAAAAGTATCAAGTTTAAGTGGAAAACATTTAAGCGAACTTCACTTAGGTGGAGGAAGTCCAACCTATTTATCTGATTACAATTTACAATCAACCATTGAATTCATATTAAACAAATTAAATCCAACAGAAGATCCCCAATATTCCATCGAAGTGGATCCAAGAAGAACCCGAGTATCCCAACTCAAACTTTTGCAGAAACTAGGTTTTAGAAGGATTAGCCTGGGTGTTCAAGATTTTGATCCAGAAGTCCAAAGATTAGTCAACAGAATACAACCATTCGAACTCACTGAGAATACCACTCTAGAAGCAAGAGCACTCGGATTTGATTCCATCAATTTTGATCTTATCTATGGACTACCAAAACAAACATTGGATTCAATGAAATATTCTATTGAAAAAACTCTAGCCCTTCGTCCAGACCGAATCGCATTTTATTCCTATGCTCACGTTCCCTGGATCAAAGCTTCCCATAGATTATTTACTGAAAAAGATCTCCCCGAAGCATCCATAAAACGAGAATTATATGAAATTGGACGATCCTTACTTGAAAGTGCAGGTTATAGAGAAATAGGAATGGATCATTTTGCCCTCCCTCATGATAAACTTTGGAAAGCATTTGATACAAACAAACTCCATCGAAATTTTATGGGTTATAGTGAATCCAAAACGGATGTGATGTTAGGACTTGGCTCTTCTTCTATTTCCGAAACTCCTGATCTATTTTTTCAAAACCAAAAACTAGAAATGAAATACCGTAAATCCATTCTAGACGGAACCGTTCCCATCCTTCGAGGACATAAACTAAACCCTTCTGACCAATTACGAAAACATTTGATTTTAGATCTCATGACATCTTGGAAGGTAAATGTTCCGAACGAAATGAAATCTCATGTAACCGATTTTTTACAAGAAATGGAATCTGATAAATTGATCCACTGGGAGGACAATATACTCAGCGTAACAGAAAAAGGAAAACCTTTCTTACGAATCATAGCGATGGCCTTCGACGAAAAATTACAACTAAGCCAACCAACAAAACCTGTTTTTTCCAAAGCAATATGAGTGAAGAAATTCATATCGTTGGTGGAGGAATCACAGGACTATTCCTTGCCTACCATCACGCCAAACGAGGTGACTCAGTTACTTTATATGAACACGCAGAAAAATTAGGAGGTGTAATTGGAACAAAAGATACAAACGAAGGACTTGTAGAACAAGCAGCCAATGGTGTTTTACTGACAGATGAAATAAAATCCATGTTAGAAGACATTGGACTCACACCACTTTTTCCAAACAAAGCGGCCAAAAGAAGATACTTTTGGGCAAACGGAAAAACATCTCTACTGCCAATTTCAATACTAACAGGCGTAAAACTATTATTTACCATTTTATTTAAAAAAATCAAATTTAATGAAAGTCAAAATTTAGAAATCTGGGCAAACCAAATGTTTGGAACATCCGTAACAAAAAACATCATTGAACCAGCAATTGGTGGAGTATATGGAACGAGGCTAGAGGCATTGCAAGCAGAATCAATTTTTTCTAAATGGGACGGCTCCGGGACAAAAACTATTTTGGAAGAAATGAAAAAAAGCGGTAAAAAATCCTACGGAACCGTTTCTTTCCCTGGGGGAATGGGAGATTTAGTAAGTCACTTAGTTACTTATTTAGAGTCAAAAATTCAAATCAAAACCAACTTCCGATTTGAATCATTGGATGAAATTTTAAAACTAAAAGGCAAAATTAGATTTTGTATTTCACTAAAAAATCTAATTCCACTACTCGGGAACAAAATCCAAACTTATGAAGTTCCAAATCTACTTTCCATTACAACAATCACTAGGTTTGGAAAAGACCACCTAACAAAGAAACCTTGTTTCGGAATCCTTTTTACAAAAAATGAAGGGATTCGTGCACTAGGAGTTTTATTAAATTCGGACATATTCCCTGGACGGGTGAAAGAAGATCTTCATTCGGAAACATGGATTTATCCAGAATCTGCCAAAGAAAATAATGGAGAAACTTGGGAATCCATTCTTGAAAAAGATAGGAAATTGGTTAGTAAAAAATCAGATCTACCCGAAACTATTTACGTTACCTCCTGGAGTGGAGTGTTCCCAGCCTATGATCGAAAACTATTTGTCTTCAATCAAAAATTAGATGTTTTAGAATCGGAATGGATCTCTCGCGGAATCGATATCCGTTTTTATGGAAATTATAGAAAGGGAATTGGACTTAGGTCTTTATTTGAATCGACAAGTAGAAAGTGATTCCCCACCCATTTCCTTACATAGACAATGATGAACCTCCGCATCAGCGTTCATTACTTTTTCAGAAAGAAAATCCATAAACGGAAGGTAAGTTCCAAAGGCCGGAATTCGTGTAAACGTTTTGGCTCCTGACTCCATTGCGAGATCTTTGAATTGTTCGCCGATCTCTTCCAAAGTTTCCAAATGATCACTCACAAAACTAATGGGATATACCGCTATCGATTTTCCTGCTTTTGCCAGAGATTCAATCATATTTAAAGAACTTGGCTCAGTCCACTTGGCTGGCCCCACCTTACTTTGGTAAGAGATATGTATGTTTCCACGATAACCTAATTTACGTAAATCACTCGTGATCCCGGCAACAGAAGATTCAATTTCTTTCATATACTGATCACCTTTATGAATCAATCGCATGGGAACACCGTGTGCTGAAAAAACCAAATCTAAATTTTTCCAATCAGTGTTTGGTTTCTCTTTAGGAAAATGCAAAAAGTCTCTTGGATTTAAATCACCAGTAAAGAATTCGTATATAAATTTAGCAGAGATTTGATGGAACTTTGGATCTGATGCAAAAGTAGGAATGTATCCGCCACTTCCTACAGGACATTCTTTAAACTTTTTTTCCAAATGATGGAGAGTAGACAGGACTGTGGAACGAGAATATTGAGGATATAACGGTAGATAGATGGTATTTGGATTTGGTTTTCCGAATTCGGGATCCCGGATATGTGGATATCCGCAAGTCATCGCTATTTTTACGGACCAATCGATATTTGTTTTTTGGTTCAATATACTTTCAAGAGTTCTCGCTTGTTTTTCGGTTTCAGATACCAGAGGGGATCCGCCACCAAAACCCATTGATTCGTAAGTTTTCCGAACCTTAGGAGTTCTTCTTTTAGCAATGAAACGAGCCAGAGGCAATCGCAAAAATTCAGGTAGGGGCAAATCAAAAACAAATGGATCTGTAAATAGATCCGTCAAAAAAACTTCAATTTCATCTGTGGTTCTTGGGCCACCTAAGTTCACAAGAATGAGAGTTTTTTGGGGTTTAAGATTCATAGGTGATGTAGTCACAATGCGGGTAACGCGAGCAGAAATAAATGGTTTTTCCTTTTTTCCCTAGTTTCGTTTTTACGACTCCTTCGTTACAGACGGGACAAGTTTTTGTATTCGTCTGCTCTTTGGGGATGGAAATTCTAGTTGTAGAGGCTTTTATCTTCGCGGAACGATTTGGATTTGGGTTTGGTTTTGCATAAGAACCAGGAAGAGTTTCTTCTTTATTTTTTGGATATTTTATTTCCGTACTCCTATATTTTTTTCTCGGTGTACGCAACAAAGCAAACAAACTATCATAAAAATTTTGAATGAGACTGATACGTGATGATTTATCTTCTGTAATTTGGTCTAATTTGTGTTCCAAGTCTTTGGTGAATGATTCTCCAATCATCTCTTGAAAGTTAAGGAAAAGATATTCATCTACTTTCATCCCAAGAGCTGTCGGTCCAATGGACTTATGATATTCTACGATGTATTTCCGAGTTCTTAAAGTTTCGATGATACTTCCATAAGTGGATGGTCGACCTACGCCTGTATCTTCCATCTTTTGAACTAACTTACCTTGCGTATATCTTACAGGTGGTTCTGTTTGTTTTTCTTCGATTGTGTTTGATTCGTATAAGAACTGGTCACCCAACTTCCAGTTTACTTTTTCTGAGTTTTTTCTCTTCTCTCTTTTTCCAAAAGCCTTAAATCCAGAATCTGTGATGAATTCGTTTTTATAGATAAAAACATGATTGTTTTTATGAAATTCATAAACAGTCTCTTCACCTAACTCTGGCTTCATTAGAGAAGTCAAAAACCTTTCCCAAATTAAAGCATACAAACTTCTTTCTTCATTTGACAAATAGGATCCAATGGTTTCTGGACTATACTCTGGAAAAATTGGAATCACAGCTTCGTGAGCGTCTTGCGAGTATTTTTTTTGTTTTTTAGGAGTGATAGATCCATCCAAAACCAAACCAGGAAAATGTTTATTTAAATATTCTTTCCCTAACTCACGTTTCGAATCGGAAACTCTCGTACTATCTGTACGCATATAAGTAATAAGACCAACCCTTTCTCCTGAACCAATCCGTTTCCCCTCAAAAAGTGTTTGCGCCAATTTCATCGTTTTTTTGGAATCAAAACCTAAAACACGAAAACTAGATTCGAGTAAACTTGCAGTCGAAAATGCCGGTGCTGGATTTCGTTTGATATTTTTCTTTTTGATCCCGGACAATAAAATTTCTTTTAAATGATTTGGTTCCGGTAAGACTTCTATATCCTTAAGAATTTTTTGAATTGCATTGGAATCTAATTTATCTTTTGATTGATAGTCTAATTCCACAGATTTGCCAGAAACTGATCCCTGTAATTTTAATTGGTAGTAAATTTCCTTAGAGAAATTTTGAATTTCTTTTTCCCTTTCACAGATCCAATGTAAGACGGTTGATTGAACACGTCCCGCTGATAAGGAAGAGATTTTTAATTGTTTCCATAAATCAGGTGAAACTTCAAATCCAAAAATTCGATCTACAATTCTTCTCGCAATTTGTGATTCAATTTCAGCAAAATCCAAACCAGACTTTAATTTAATTTGTCTGTTTACTTCTGTTTTAGATATTTCTTTTAAACGAAGCCTAAAGATTGGTTTTTTTAATTTTACCAATTCGTCAAAACAATGTTTGGCGATAATTTCCCCTTCTCTGTCTGGGTCACTGGCAATATAGATAATGGAAGCTAACTTAGCTTTGGTTTTGATGGCGGAAAAAACAGTTTTTTTACCTTTTAACCATTCATATTCCGGTTCAAATTGATTCTTAAAATCGATTCCATAAGATTTGGCGGGAAGGTCTTTGATATGACCTTTGGTAGCAACAACAATCCAGTCCTTATCTAAATAAGACGAGATTGTTGTTGCTTTTGTCGGTGATTCGACTATTAAAAGTTTGGTGATTGTGAATCCCTATTAAACGAAAAGACCTTCAACAGATAAGTATCTTTCTCCTGTATCATAACAGAAAGTAAGAACCTTAGAACCTGCTGGGATTTCTTTTAGTTTTTTAGATACTGCGGCAAGGCTAGCACCAGAAGAAGTTCCAATAAAAATTCCTTCTTTTTTGGCAGCAAGAACAGCCATAGTAAATGCTTCGTCTTTACCAACGGTAATGATACCATCAAGTAATTCTGTTTTACAATTTTTAGGAATGAATCCAGCACCAATTCCTTGGAGAGGGTGTGGGCCAGGTTTACCACCGCTAAGAACTGGAGAACCTTCTGGTTCCACAGCAAATACTTTTAGCTTTGGAAATCGTTTTTTTAAGTTTTCAGCACATCCAGTGATATGACCACCCGTACCAACTCCTGTAATGATATAGTCGAGACCTTCTGGAAAATCTTTTGCGATTTCTTCCGCTGTTTTTTCTCTATGAACTTGTATGTTGGCTTCGTTTTCAAACTGTTGTGGCATCCAAGCATTTGGATTGGCAGCAACAATTTCTTGTGCTTTTGCAATCGCACCTGGCATCCCTTTTTCTCGTGGTGTAAGTTCAAACTTAGCACCGTAAGCGGCCATAATTCTCCGTCTTTCCACAGACATATGTTCCGGCATGACAAGAGTGATGGAGTATCCTTTAACAGCTGCTACCATAGCAAGGCCAATACCAGTGTTTCCTGAAGTAGGTTCTACAATGAAAGAATCCTTTTTTAATTTTCCTGATTTTTCTGCTTCTTCGATCATCGCAAGAGCAATTCGATCTTTAATGGATCCACCTGGATTTTGTCTTTCGAGTTTCATATAAACTTCATGGTCGTTACCAAAAAGTCGTGACAATCTTACGTGAGGTGTATTTCCGATGGCTTCTAGAATGCTATTTATTTTCATAATTTCTCCGCTCTGTCACATTTTAAGAGAAAAAGCGGATTTGTCCACAATGAAAAATAGAAAACTTAAGGAGTATGAAAGGAAACTAAAAACTCGTAATCAGACTTCATTTGTTTTAAAACCTTCGGATCATTTTCGGACTCAATCACCTTTTCTAAGTAAGGTGCCGAGGTGCGAAAGTCCAATCTCCGAAGAGCATCCGATGCTTTGGCCCGAACTTGTGGGTCTTTATCTGAGAGTGATTCTAAAACAGCTTTATAATTCTGATTGGGCAATCGTTCCAGTCCAACAACAGCAGATAAAATAGAAATTTTCGTGTAAGGAACAGTCTCCTTACCCAAGGCATCATTCAAGTTCGAAAGTGACTCTCGTTTTCCAGAAAAATAGAGAGCATCGGCCGCCGCACTCCGCAGATAAAAATTGGGACTTGTCAAAGCCTGTTTGATTGTGGATTCCGACTCTGAACTCAAAGGTAAGGAACCTAAAGCCCGTAAGATTTCCCCACATGCCAAGGTAATCGGAATTTCGCCGTCTTCATAAAAATACGGACTGGAAAGAGAATTACTATCCGCAACTCCGTCCTTCCACGTTCTTTTTTTGGGAGGATTGTGTTCTGGAATGTTGGCTGATTCCTTTTGGTAGGTTTTGATTAAATAAGGAACTGCTAACTTCTCACCCTTCCTACCGAGAGCCTGCGCTGCATAAAACTTAACAGCAGGAGCATTTCCTGGACTTGTCGGAAAGTTGGAAGATCCTTCCATAGCAGAAATAATATCCCGAATGCCCCTATTTGATTTAACAAAAGTAAGTTGGTCTATAGCATCACGGATTTCAAATATATCAGAAGAAGAAAGTCTGGTTCGTTGGATTTCAAAAAAACGTTCCTCCGATTCAGCAAAAATAAATGCCGGCAAAACGAGGACATACAAAAACAAAATGGACTTTCGAATCATTCTAAACTACCCCCCATTTGGGACGGATATTCTAGCCGATTTCTACTAATTTTCTTTTAATTTTTCTGCGACTTCTTTTAATTTTTCGGAAAGATCGCCAAGTGTGGCCTTATTTTCTTCCAAAATGGATTGGCTGAATTTTTCCAAATCTCTTTGGATTTGTTCCTTTTTTTCACTGGCCCGAGAGGCCATTTTGCGTAATAAATCTTCTCGGTAATGGCTAAAATCTGCTTCTTTGAGTTCGCCTAGTTCTACCATAGAATTTACAATTTTTTCTAGCCGTTCTGAGGTGAGGTAGTTGGCTCCAATACCCCCGAGAATCAATCGTTCAAAAAGTCCGGAAACATCCCGACCAGTTTCACGGATGAGAGAGGTTAACATAAAGTTTGAAAAATCTTCGTTCCTTTGTCCAAGACTCACCTTTAGAAAAGTTTGGCCCAAAATTTTAGGAGTGATGTCTTCTCCTGTCATATTGTCTTGGACTTTGATTTCTTCTCCCCCAATGATCATCTTAGCCACATCTTCTAATGTGATTGTGGAACTAGTTTCTGGATCATAAAGTCTACGGTTTGCATATCGTTTAAGGAGCTTCATCGGAGATGCTTTTTAAAATGACTTTCAAGCCTGGGGGGTCAACTAAAATACAATCGTAATGGACTCTCTATTCGGTGCTGTTTTGACACAACTTCCGGAGCTTGAAAAAAACCTCCTCGTCTCATGGTTAGAAGTCCAAGGATTCGTCATAAAAGAATGTACACAGAAAACTTGGAAAGACCATTCAGATTCCCTTCGTCTTTTTTCCAAACCAACACCAGAAATTGCAAAAGAGTTATTGGACTGGAGCATTGAACCAATATTATGCGGCAATTTTACAACGGCAGAAAAAGAAAAATATAAAGATATGGGTGTTTCCTTATTATGGGAGAAACTATATACAGAAATCCATACTTTCCCTTCTAAAACCTTACCTTTGTCAAAATTGACTTGGGTTGTTTACACAAAAGACCAAAACCTAGACAAACATCTGTCAGTATTTTTAAAGGCAATGGGACAAACTGTATTTACCGAAGGTAATTTGGAATTTCTAATCAAAAGAATCCAAACTGGGCCTTGCCATTTTCTCATTTTGGATTGGGATGTCATTGATCCAAGAATCACCGTTCCTGGACTTACAAAACTAAAAAGTGAAAAACAGTTTTTATCTCTTGGAATCAAAGATTTTATGAAAGAACATCTTTACCGGGATTTAAAAACAGGGATTGGAACCATATCTGAAGTTTTAGTATCTAAATCAGATTTTTGGCAAGTGTTACTCCAAAGTTTTCCACTCACAGAAGAATCAAAAAATGAGTATGGATGGAAAGAAACACAGAAACCTATTTCGAAACTTCAGTTTACATTTCAGGAAAAACATATCCCGATAGGAATGGCACTTGTCGAGTCAACGGATATAAAGATGATACAAACCCATCCGCAAATCCAAAACATTCTAGATTTATTTCGTTGGTTTACTTAAAGTCAGTTCATTCAAAAAGTAACATATCATCACTGGAAAGTTCTCCCGCACCTCGGTTCGGGAAAGCTTGTTCAAAAAAGAGAGCTGCAAGTAAATCGAAGTCTTCGTCTTCTTCGCGATTTTCCAATTCCCAATGTTCATTTCTACGTTTAATGAGGAGTGATACAGTGGCATCTTCCAAAGCAAATTCGATTTTCAGTCGATTTAAGGTGCGAATGAAAAAGTTTAAATTATAAATTACATAATCTCTAAAGTAAGTAAGTCCTGCTATGGTTGGTTCGTATTTCAAAAGTGCTTCTGTTAAATAACAGGCAGTTTTTAAATCTTCCGTTGCCCCTGTTTCTTTATAGGCTTTAAAAATATGATGAATCGTTTCATGCATAGACATTGTAGAATGGTAGGAGTCTTCGATGAGTCTTATGGCTTCTGGATGAGATTCCATATAAGCAAATACATCTACGATTTCACGACTGGCCGCAGCTCGTTTTCTCTCGGCATCACTCGGATCGTCAGTGATTTTAGGATCAACAAGAAGGATAAAAAGATATTTAGTTTCAAAAGCAAATCTAGATTCTTTGGGAATATAGTATTCGATCCAAATGGGTTCTTTGTAGTAGTCGAGTGATTCTTGGAAACTGAGTTCCGGTGTGACTTTGAGAGATTTGAGTTTTTTAACGTCATCAGTGATGACTTTCTTTCCTTCAACCCGAGTTTTACTGCGTTTGATTTGTCGGAGTTCCGACTTGTTCAAAAGCGGTTTGGGTTTGAAGGAAGAATCCATATTATATCATCGACAGTTTAGAAAAACCGCAAAAGAAAAGTACGGAGCCAAAATCCAATGGGACTAAGGATTCCTGTATCTGAAAAAACAACCTTTCCTTCTTCATTTAAAAAAACAGTCGTGGGATAGGCCGAAATTCTCCATTCCTTTAACATTCGGTAGTTCGCAGCATAGATCGGATGTTTGGCTTCCGGAGTGAGTTTTGTCATAACCTCTTTGGTTTCTTCGGAATCTTCTGCTTCTAGGACGGAAAGGAAAATGGTGGATTTTGGTAAAAAACTTAAATTGGCATCGAGTATGGGTGCGTAGGCCTTACAGATCGTACACCAAGTGGCCCAAAAATAAACCACCTTGGGATGTCCCTTCCAGGAATTGGCTTCCGTGGGTGTGGTTGCCAGTACTTCAATGGGAACCCCTGGTCTTGTGTCCCTACCCTTAAAGTAAGCAAAACAAAGGGTGGTCGAAAAAAAGAAAACAAAGGCGGAGACCACCTTCCATCCATAGGGTAATTGCTTCCAAATTTTCATAGTCTCTTAATGTAAGACTGGTGGTTGGCCTGATATGTTCCCAAACATTAAAAATAAGATGAGAAGCAACCAAATAAACCCAGAGATAAGGACACTAACATCGGTGAGAATGGCTTTGGTTGGGTTATGACCCATGTTCTTTATATAAATGATATAGAGCGAACGAAAGACCGCATACACAACAACCGGAACCGTATAAACCATATAAGGAGTTCCTAAACTTTTTGCGGTTTCAGGACTCACGGTATACATCACGTAACTAACGAGTGTGAGTGTAGCAACAACAGCCATCATCAAATCCAAAAACTCAATAGAATATTCTTCTAGAATTTTTCTGTGTTTGCCTGCATCCGTTTTTAGGATGTTGATTTCTCCTCTACGTTTGGAAAATCCCCAAAACAGAGCCAACATAAATGTACAAAGTAATAACCAATGAGAAAACTCCACTCCAATGACTACAGCGCCAGCGATGGCACGTAACACAAAGCCGATCGAAATACTCATTACATCCAAAATCACAATATGTTTTAAAACTTTGCTGTATAACATATTAAAAAGGAGATAGAAGATGGTGAGGTAGAAAAATACAGGAGAAAGTTTGTAAGCTCCAATGAGTGCCACAGGTAAAATCACACCGGTAATGGCTAGAGCAATCCCAGAATCTAGTTCCCCACTCGCCAGTGGTCTATGTTTTTTTTCTGGATGGGTTGCGTCTTCTTTTTGGTCTAAAAAATCATTAAACACATATTGGCAACTAGCCACGAGCGAAAAACAAAGAAAGGCCAAACAAACTTTTGTTAGTGATGGAAGTTCAAATATTTTTTTCGAAAAAATTAAGCCAGCAAATAGGATCACGTTTTTGATCCACTGGGGAACTCGCATTAGTTTGAGATATAGATAGATCATTTTTTCTTCACTTTATGGGCTTCAATGTATTTCATTTTGAACTGAATTTTTTTTGCATCATTTAGAGTTGGGAATACCAGTTGGATTTGAGGATCAGACCCTGTGGTAATCATTTCCACAATTTCACCTGGGGATTGTTTACCAGCAGTTTTAATGTCGATAATTTTCAAAAAATCTTGGTAATCTTCAGGGAGTAAATTAGGACTCACAACTATTTTTTTAAAATAGATTTCCTTACCTTGGGAATCAAAGATCCTAATTTGATCCAAAACAAAATGAATCCCTCTTTGTTCGAGAGGATCAATCCGAAGGCCTCCAAAATTGGACATGGATTCGTTAAGTTCAAATTGGAACTCCACCCAATTACCAATATCTTTTTTCAGAACTGGTAATGAAACCATCCTTGCTTCGGAAGTTTCAGGTTTATCCTTATTCACAAAGGTAAAAATTTTGATACTTTGGTCTTTCAACACTGGATATTTGTATTGGTAATAAAGGTATCCGAAAAGACTGAGAGATAAAACAACACTTAAAAAAATAATTCGGATTTGTTTGATCCGCTGAAACCGGTCGAGGGCAGTCGTATAACGCGCCTTAAAATCTTTTTTGGATTCTTCTAAAAGAAATTCATAAGTATCAAGGGCATAAGAAAAGTATTCATCCAGTTCCTTACCTGAAAGTTCTGCTAGTTTTCCGAAGGACTCTAAAAACCGAAATGGTTTGAATTTTTTCTCTGATTCTGGGATGGAAAAATGCGAAAGATCTTCCCCAAATGGAATTTCTTTTTGGTCAGTTCTTGTCAGTTGAAAGTTTACGAGGTCATAAGTTAGGTAACGAAATAGAAGTTTGGCATCCTCCCATTTGTCACTCGCCATAAGAAGTTCTATGGATTCCAATCGGGACTCGAGTAAAGATAACCCTTTTTTTTGAGATTCTTTTCCCTTCTCTAATTCAAGTTCAGACGTAGATAAAACCGGGCTCTTCCAGGTGGAAAACAATAGATTTCGAATGCTTAATTTCACAAATACCAAGTCTTCCCTATCCTCAAAATACTAAAACTGATTTTTATCTGGATTCTAACCGACTTGGATTTTCACACCATCGTCGACAGTTCCCATTTTTGGAACCCCAGAGTGACCCGTGGCTGCGATGAGAACCGTAAAAATCCCAACTCGTCCCACATACATCACAGCAGCATAAAATAACTTTTCAATGTCCCCCAGTTGGGATGTTAAGTTCAAACTAAAACCAACCGTGGAAAAAGAGGAGATAAGTTCAAAAAAAATCACATGGAGAGAATGTTGGTTTTGATCCAAAATCCCGAGAAAAATAAAGATAAATGCCAAAGCGATGGTAGCTAAAAAGTAAACACGGATGGCAACGGCCACAGAGTTTTTGGAAACTATTTCACCAAACAACATTACCGGTTTTGAGGGTTGAATCACATTTTTTAAGTAAGCCAGTAACAATACAAACGTAGTAATTTTAATACCACCGGCGGTTCCTTGAGGACCACCTCCAATAAACATTAATACAGTAATGATAATGACAGTGGCATCATTCAAATGACCTAAATCCATTGTTGAAAATCCAGCCGTACGAGAACATACCGACATAAAAAAGGCATTAGATATTTTATCGACAAAAGCTAACTCGTGGAAGGTATGAGGATTAAACCGTTCTAAAAAATAAATCCCTACAAAACCAAACAAAAGCAAGGCGAAAGAACCATAAACCAAAACTTTCGATTGGATCCTTGTGGTTTCCCCACGTAAATGTTTGTTATAATCACCCAACCGGTTTTCTAAAAATGCAGAAAACTGAGCAGGAAGTAATAAAAGCCTAGGAACATTACCAGTTTTTAAGGCTTTTTCCATCATCAAAGTTTCAGCCATTACTTCTATCCGGTAAACAATCCGCACAAATACTGTGAGGAGAAATTTTTCTAAAAGAATGATCACGGGAAATCCAATCCCTCCAAAGATCACAAGACCCGAAACGATGTACAACGAAAATGGATCTAACCTTAAGGCACTGAGATCATCTGTGATAGAAAACCCCGCGTTATTAAAAGAAGAGATGGCAGTGAAAAGAGAAAAGAACCAACGACTGTTACCTTCCTCCACTCCTTCCGGCATATGGAGATAGAGCCCGATGGCTCCGAGTATTTCTAACGAAAAAGATATATTGATAATGGAAAGTAACATCCGATTGACTTCGTTTGTGGCAAGAGATTCTGTCTCCGCTTGGGTATCAATGGCTGCTCCCACAAAGGCATTGAAACGAGCGTTCCGCGAAATCCCCTGGGTGATGAGAAAGCCAACAATCACCGTAAAACTGATGATCCCAAGTCCACCCAGTTGGATGAGAAAAAGCATAATCCAATGGGTGGAATGTTCCAGTCCCGAAAGGCGGACGGGAGAGAGTCCTGTGACACAAATGGAGGAAGCGGAAAGGTAAAAACTATCCACATAGGAAAGTTCTCCCCTTTCAGAAATATAGAGGGCTAGGGATCCCAAAAGGATGGCCGCAAAAAAACCCAAACAAACCACTCGGGCAAAGGACAGTGTTCGAAAAAATCGATTGAATCGCGCTAGCGGCATATTCCCCTAATCTCTACTTTCTCCAGGATTTTCCCTTTGACCAAAAATCCCAAGTACTTTACAAACGCGGTCGATTTCAGATTTTGGTAGAATCAATTCAACTTTAACCTTATTTTTGAGGAAAATATGACCTCTGCGACAGAAACAAAACGCGACCCCAAATTGGAAAGAATCCGTAACATCGGAATTTCCGCACACATTGACTCAGGGAAAACAACCCTTACAGAACGTATTTTATTTTATACGAACAAAATTCACGCCATCCACGAAGTACGTGGTAAAGACGGTGTGGGTGCGACTATGGACAGTATGGATCTTGAAAGAGAAAGAGGGATCACTATCCAGTCGGCAGCAACTTATGCAACTTGGAAAGACATTACGATCAATATCATCGACACTCCGGGTCACGTTGACTTCACGATCGAAGTAGAACGATCCTTACGCGTACTTGACTCTGCGATTATGGTTCTTTGTGGGGTTGCGGGCGTTCAGTCTCAGTCCATCACTGTTGACCGTCAGATGAAACGTTATAGTGTTCCTCGTGTTGCTTTTATCAACAAACTCGACCGTACAGGTGCTAACCCATGGCGTGTGATCGAACAACTTCGTGAAAAACTCCACCTCAATGCACATGCGGTACAACTTCCTATCGGACTCGAAAACGATCTGAAAGGGATTGTTGACCTAGTAGAGATGAAAGCGTATTATTTCGAAGGGCCAAACGGACAAGATATCAAAATCACTGACATCCCTGATGAATTAAAAAACCAAGCTAACGAAAAACGTGAAGCTCTTCTTGATGCAGTTTCTCTTTTCAGTGATGAACTCACAGAAGAGATGTTAGAAGGTGCACCTACAGAAGCTCGAATCAGAGAAGCGATTCGTCGCGGTGTTCTTGCCCTTAAATTTGTTCCTGTATTTATGGGTTCTGCCTTTAAAAACAAAGGGGTTCAAAGACTTCTAGATGGAGTTGCTGATTACCTTGCATCTCCTTATGATGTAGAGAACAAAGCAAAAGAAATCGGAAACGAAGAAAACGAATTCAACTTAGAATCAGATCCAGAAAAACCATTAGTTTGCCTCGCATTCAAACTAGAAGATGGTCGTTACGGTCAGTTAACTTACGTTCGTGTTTACCAAGGTAGACTTGAAAAAGGTATGACGATCTACAACTCTTCTAACAACAAACGCCATAACATTGGTCGTCTTGTTCGTATGCACTCAAACGATATGGAAGATATTTCTAAGGCAGAAGCTGGGGATATCGTTGCTCTATTCGGTATCGATTGTGCCTCTGGGGATACATTCACTGATGGAAAAGCAAAAGTGACTATGGAGTCCATGTTCGTTCCAAATCCGGTGATCTCTCTTACCATTGAATGTAAAGAATCAAAACAACTTCCAAACCTTGCGAAGGCACTCAACCGATTCACTAAGGAAGATCCTACCTTCCAAACAGAAATCGATAAAGAGTCTGGACAAACCATCATCAAAGGAATGGGAGAACTCCACCTCGAAGTTTATATCGAACGTATGAAACGGGAATACGGAGTGGATCTAGTCACGGGAGCACCGCAAGTAGCTTACCGTGAAACCATCACTAAGTCCGCAGAATTTGACTACACTCATAAAAAACAAACTGGTGGTCAAGGTCAGTTCTCTCGTGTGGCTGGTTATATTGAACCGATCCCACAAGAAGAAGGAAAGGACTACGAATTCGTAGATAAAATCGTGGGTGGTTCCATCCCTCGCGAATACATCGGTTCTTGTGATAAGGGTTTCCGTTCTTGTTTAGAAAGAGGATCTCTCATTGGATTCCCTATCATTGGAGTTCGTTGTGTGATCAATGACGGTGCTTACCATGATGTGGATTCATCGGATATGGCCTTCCAAATTGGTGCTCGTTACGGGTTCCGCCAAGGATTTGGAAAAGCAGCTCCTATCATTCTCGAACCAATCATGAGAGTGGAAGTAGAAGGCCCAACTGAATTCCAAGGTGCGATCCTTGCTTCCGTAAACCAAAGACGTGGTATGATCTTAAACACAACCGAAGAAAATGGTTATGCTAAGATCGAAGCAGAAGTTCCTCTTGCTGACATGTTTGGTTACTCCACTGTTCTTCGTTCCTCTACTCAAGGAAAAGCAGAGTTTGCTATGGAATTTTCCAAGTATGCTCCTGTTCCAAGAAACGTGGCAGACGAACTGATGAAAAAATACAAGGTCAACAACAAAGACGAAGAATAATCATCATTTCTTCTCTTAGTTCTATCTTGGAAAAGGCGGGGGAACCCGCCTTTTTTATTGCCCTCTCTCTTTTAGCTGTCGATACATTTAGAAAGGACAGCGGATGCGAAAACTTCGATTCTATCTAATTTTTTTAGGGTTCTTTCTTTTATCTCCAGTTTCCGCCAAACAAAGTCCAAAATCGGAAATCCCATCTTCTTACCGAGTGGTCAAAGGCGATTCCTGGTTTGGGATTGCTAGAAAATTCAAAATTTCCGCAGAAACCTTAGCCAAGTTAAATGGCCGCACCACCGCCGAAAACCTCTATGAAAAAGAGCTACTTCGGATTCCCAAAGGAAATGAAAAAATTTCAGTTTCACCCGAATCATTCATCAAAGAAAAACCTTCCCACCCTTTGGATAAGAAAGAACGAATCACAAAGAAGTTTTCAGAACTCACTTACGATCCTCATAAAGGGATCCAATTTGCAAGGGGCACATCTTCTCTTGTACGTGCCAGTCTTCCTGGAAAAGTAGTACATGTAGATTATATGGATGGGTATGAAAACTTTGTAGTTCTAGAACACCAAAACGGACTCTATTCTGTTTATGGAAACTTGGAGCGAATCCAGGTCACAGAAGGCCAAGAGGTAAAGTCCAAAGACCGACTCGGAATTTTAGGAAAAGAAAAAGGCCTCTACTTCCAAGTGAACAAACAAAAACAGAGTTTAAACCCCGAACGAATTTTGGAGGGAGGAATTTAATGGCGAACTCGATCCTTTTCCAATCAGCTTCTGTTTATCGGAATGGAAAATTAGAAACGAATGACCTGTTTGTTGAAGGTGAAAAAATTTCTAAAATTGATACAAACCTATCACCAAACAATGATTCTATTGCAATTTCACTGAAAGGAAAAAAAGTTTATCCTGGTTTTATCAACTCCCATGACCACCTGCTAGCAAGTTACCTCCCGAAAGTAGGAGGAAATGAAAAACACAAATCTTGGCTGTCTTATGACAATTTATACAAAAGTTCGGGAGTTTTTGCTGAACGCCAACAAGTCGATCCTGAAATTTTATATTACCTCGGTGCTTATAAAAATCTCTTTTCTGGCGTTACAACTGTTTTTGATCATATCCCTCATCATGTTCAAAATCCATTCAGAGGAATCCTTCCAGTAAAACTTATCACGGATTACACATTAGCCCATTCCATTGGAAATTATAGTTTAGGTTGGGGAGAGGGTCCAGCGTTAGAATACAGAATGGCAGAACATGCAGGCCTTCCATTTGTGACACATCTCGCAGAAGGTTTAGATGATGATTCCAAACAATCCCTTCGTTTGTTAGAAAAAATGGATGCACTAGGTGAACACTCTGTACTCGTTCATTGTTTGCCATTTGGTGCAAAAGAAGTGGAAAAAATTTTAGAAAAAGGTGCATCCGTAGTTTGGTGCCCTACTTCTAACCTTCATGTCTTTGGAAGAACTACCAATATCAAACTCTTTTTAGATATGGGAGTTAACGTATGTTTGGGGACAGATTATTCGCCCAGTGGCTCCTTAAATCTTTTAGAAGAATTAAAAACTGCAAAATCAATTTACTTTGGTCTGTATGGAGAAGAATTACCGGAATCCACCTTACTCAAAATGATTACGGAAAATCCAAGAAAAGCCTTTCGATTAGGAAATCCTGATGCCCTCATGCCAGGTCTTTCTGCAGATTTACTTATAATCAACGATGATAAAAAAGATACAGAAATCCACGTTTCAGAACTTTCCTGGAAAATGATCGATCTAGTTGTGATTGATGGATATCCAATTTATGGATCAGAAGAATACCGCTCGCTCTTCTTACATTTTGGTTTAGAAACGGAAGAATTATCCATTGATAGTAAAATTAAATTGGTTGCTGGTTCACCAAAAAAACTCTTGAAACAAGTTTCTGACAGCGTCGGTTATAAAAAGAGTTTGGCTTTTTTACCTAATTTTTGAAAATGAAGCGCAAGCGAGGCATGAGTTGTCAGGTCCCATAGTACGTAATTACAAAGGAGGTTCCATCGTCTACTTCGAGAAAGACAAGGCGGAGGATATCTTTGTACTACAAAAAGGTCGTGTTGTACTAACTTACACGAATATCAACGGTATGGAACTAAAAGAGGACGTAAAACTCGGTGAGTTTTTCGGAGTTAAGAGTGCCATAGGTCGTTACCCAAGGGAAGAGACGGCTCAAGTCATAGGAGCCGCTACAGTTCTTGTCTTCAAAGTTCCAGAATTCGAAAAATTTGTCTCAGACAAAACCCATCTCATCATCAAAATGCTAAAGGTGTTTTCGAGCCAACTCCGGCAAGTCCACCGCCAGGTTAGGGAAATCCTCGGCCAAGGGGAAGCCAAGAACCCAGCTTTCGAACTTATGAATGTTGCCGAAGTTTTTTATAAAAATGGCAATTTTGAACATGCTGCTTATGCTTTCGAAAAGTATTTACAACATTATCCGGACGGAATGTACACTGATCGTGCAAGACAACTCGTCGATTTAGCGCGAAAAAAAACACCATTCCCTCTCACCATACAAGAGTTAGTTTACAAACCGGAACCTGGTGCACAAGCGGGCAAACTCCAGGAAATGTTAAAAACAATGGCAGTTCCTGCACAGAACTCAAGTTCCAGTGTGGATCCCAATTCCATTCTTTCCCAATATGACAAAGCCTCCACACTTATGAATGCAGGGAAGTATGCGGATTCCATCGATCTATTCAAAGTCGTTTCGGAAAGAACAGATTCCGTTACCCAAGAAGAAGAACAGTTTGTAGAAAACTCATTATTTTATATGGGTAAGTCTAGTTTCAAAGCAAAAGATTACCCGAGTGCCATAAGTCATTTTTCTAATTTTATTAAAAAATACCCAAAAGGTCTTTTACTCAAAGAAAATCTTTACCACCTAGCGCTTGCTACAGAAGCATCTGGTGATAAAGAAAAATCCAAACAGTTATTCCAAAAGGTAACTCAAATGCCACCTTTGGATGATAGTATCTCGGAAGATGCTAAATCCAAACTCAAAGGAGGCAGATAGTGAATGACCAAATGTTAGAAGCTATGTTTGGGAAATTTGGAAAGGTTTTCCAACCAAACGAAGTATTGTTTTGTGAATACGAACCCGGAAATGACTTTTACCTCATCAAAGAAGGGAAGGTCAAAATTACAAAAACCATTGGAACCAGTATCAAAACCCTAGATGTTTTGGAAGCTGGAGATATTTTGGGAGAGATGGCCATTTTAGAGGAACAACCTCGTTCTGCCACTGCCATTGCCGTAACAGAAGTCAAAGCCCTAAACTTCAACCGTGCGAATTTCGAAATGCTGATGACAAAAAACCCAGCACTTGCGATGAAACTCCTTCATATTTTTTCCTTTCGAATTTATGACCAAAAACGCCGCTTAATGATCCTTCTTATGGATGATATCATCGGAAAGGTGTGCGACGTATTTATTATGTTATACGAAAAACAATACAACAATGATGTGTATAACGAAATTATCCTTTCTGCAACCGTGGATGACATTGCCAATTGGTGTGCCCAACCTGTAGGCGAAGTCCAAAAGGTTCTGATGCAATACGTAAAAACAGGCAAACTTGATCTCTATCCAGATAAAATTGTTATTCACAATATCTCCGATTTCCAAAGGATAGTGAATCAGAAACGTAAACCTACGTAAAAGCTCCCATAGCTCAGGTGGATAGAGCACTAGTTTCCTAAACTGGGGACACAGGTTCGAATCCTGTTGGGGGCAAAAGATATGGCGGAACAACCAGGAACCCTACTTTATTATTTAAAACGGTCCACAGAATTTCTTGAAAAAAAGGAAATTCCAAACCCTCGTGTGGATGCAGAATGGATCCTTTCTGATCTGTTAAACCTTCCCCGAATCAAACTCTACTCTCAATTTGAAATGCCTCTCGGCCAAAAAGAAATTGATACTTACAGAGAACGGATTGTAGAACGAAGCAAACGAAAACCAGTCGCTTACATCACCGGTAAAAAAGGATTTCATAAATTTGAATATTTTGTTTCGGAAGATGTCCTCATCCCAAGACCAGAAACCGAAGAACTTGTGGATTACCTTTGGAAAAAAAAGGAAGAACTATCCCTCATCGAACCAAAAGAAATTCAAATCTGGGATCTTTGTTCGGGAAGTGGGTGCATTGGCCTTAGCCTAACACAACTTCTACCCACAAGTGTTGTGACTCTTTCCGATCTTTCCGAAAAAGCCATTGAAATGAGCCGGCGTAATGCAGAAAAATACAACTTAAACGAGAGAGCCAATTTTTATGTTTCTGATTTGGATTTGGCACTCCCGGATGGTTTACAATTTGATTTGATTGTTTCCAATCCTCCTTATATCCCTGAATCAGAAAAACCAGAGATAATGCCAGATGTTCTCGACTATGAGCCACATCTGGCACTTTTTGTTCCTAACTTTCAAGAATTCCACAAACGGTTGTTATCTGCGGCAAAAACCAGGCTGAAACCAGGAGGGAAACTAATGATGGAAACCCATCCTTTGTACATATCAGAACTGGAAGAGATGGCAAAAAGTTTGGGTTTTGTGGCACTTAAGAAAATTTTAGATAGTTCTAAGAAAGAACGGTTTTTATTTGCTGAAGTTCCTGCCCTATCCTAATTCTTTTGATTTAGATTTACCTACTAGCTGCACCGATGATTGAATTTTAAAAAGTAATAAATAGAGTTCTTTTTCGTCTGTCTCTGTTAAATGATTTCTAAATACTAGGTCAGCCGAGGATATGATAGGAAGCCCCTTCTCCCAAACCTCTTTTCCTTTTTTGGTAAACCGTAAATAGAATTGGCGTTTGTCTGACCTAGAGACCTCTCGTTTCACCCATGATTTTTTCACCCAACCATCCACGAGTCTAGAAATAGTGGTTTTGTCTTTTACCAACCGCTCACTCAATTCTTTTTGATTGATATTTACCGATTCAGACAAAGGGAGGAGTAACATCCATTCTTCAAACCGCATCCCAATTTTGTTTTTTGTAAATTCGTCAGAAAGAAACCGCCTCATCAGCAGCAAAGTTTCACTCATATAAATTCCCAGGTAGTTTGAGTTTCTTATCCCATTTCCTTTCACAACTAGAGTTCATATGTTTGACAAAATCCTTCAAGTCTTTTTTAGTTGCAAATAGCAACCATATGGTTGCATATTACAACTATATTCAAAACACAAAAAATAGAAAAGTCCCGGTACCTTTAAGGAAATGTTATGGAATGGAAATATGGAATTATCGAAAGAGAGGGATTTGCCCTCCAAGTCGCACAGAACAACACAGTGGGACCTCCACTATTTTGGATTGGGAGTGCTTTGTATTATCCGAGAGTCATCCCTAAGGAATTTACAGAAAATTACCAAATCACTGTGGTGGACCAAAGAGGGTTTGCCAAGCGCATCAGCGGAAATATAGAAACAAAAGAAGATTATGCTTTGGAAAAACTCTTAGAGGATTTTGCCTTTATCCAAACTAAATTAGAAATCCCAAGCTGCCCAGTGATTGGCCATTCTGGACATGGGTATATGGCCCTTTCTTATGCAGCGAAATATCCGGAACTTGTATCCCACCTTGTTATGATTTCCACTGGGCCAAGCCATGGAAGTCCTATGTTGGAGGCAGAAGTTTATTTTCAAAGAGAGGCTTCTGATCTTCGCAAAAAAACAAATTTGGAAAACCAAATCCAATTCCAAAAAAATATAGAGGAAACTCCTTCGGATTTTTTTATTCATTACTGTGTGAGTTTGGAGGCAAAAGGTTTTTACCAAATTCCTTTTCCTTCTAGAAAATTTTGGGAAGGAATCCATACAAACAAATTGGCCTTTGATCATTTGTTTGGTGAAGTGTTTCGAGATATCGTTGTTTCCGATTACTTCCAAAAACTTTCCATACCGATTTTGATTTGTATGGGGAAAGAAGACTATCAGGTGGCACCATATTATACTTGGGATTCGATCTTAAATGAGTTCCCTCAGATACAAATGACTGTGATGGAAAAATCCAGCCACTTACCTTTTTTGGAAAGACCGGAGGAATTTTTAAATCAGTTGAAAAATTGGTTAGGAAGAAACATAAATTAGTTGATTCGGCTTAGATTACTTCACTCTTTTCTTTTTGATTTAATCGGAACTACTGGACTGCCCAAATCCCCTGGGTGAAAGATTGGTTCCATTTATAAAAACTTCCCACAACAATGGGAACACCTCGAATCATAGAAAATGAACTTAGGTTTCCACTTTGTAATTGTGAAAAAGAACGATCGACTGCACCCGTTTTGTCTATTTTTGCCAATGCTGTTTGAAAATTTAGATTCAAATCATATTGACTCAAACTAAGTAAATATAAGGAATTTCCATCGTCTGACAGACCATATACGGAACTGCCTGGAACTGTCATATTAAATGGCAAAAGTTGTTTTTGTTCCAAATCAAAACCTGCCACCAAATAACGACTTTGCCCATTCACAGAACTAAACTCCCCTGCGCTATAAAGGGCCCCTCCAAAGATATGAAAAGTTTTTATAGTCCCTAAACCCGCTGTGGTTCCAATAGGGATATTATTTGGAGTGGTGATCGGATCTGTAAAATTTGGATAAAAATTTGTCACATTGGCCCCTGTCAAACTAAGACAAACCATACCAGCTCTCGCATTCCCTGATACCGAAGTAAAAGTACCAGCAACAAAAAGTTCTGTTTCACTAAAGACAAGTTTCCTCACAGAGCCATCAAAATTCAAATTGGGCCAGAGGAGAGTTCTTGTTGTCCCACTCAAATCTATTTTTGCCAATCGCTGGATACTTGATGCGTCTACAGTTGTTAAGTCACCACCAACATAGAGAGCGTTGTCTTTAACAGCTAAAGTTTGTACCTCGCCAGCACTGGCACCGAATGTTGGG
Source organism: Leptospira noumeaensis (assembly GCF_004770765.1). Lineage (NCBI taxonomy): Bacteria > Pseudomonadati > Spirochaetota > Leptospiria > Leptospirales > Leptospiraceae > Leptospira > Leptospira noumeaensis. Next base: position 63,553 of record NZ_RQFK01000014.1, read on the forward strand.
TTCCAACTAGTAGGTTGTGCTGTTCCAAAATCCAATTCAACAAAACCATTACGAGTAGAGGAACCCACTTGGGTAAAGTTACCGGATGCATAAAGATAATTTCCATGGAAGGTTATATCGTTGATGAGTCCGTTAAAAAAAGGAGAAAAACCGGTAATCGATTGATGATTTAAATCTACGGAGAATAAATAATTACGATCTACAATATTAGTAAATACATAGTTTCCACCAATAAACAAACGGTTGTTCCATGGAAGAATGGACTTTGTTGCAAAGTTTGTACCACTATCGTACAAACCAGGATTCCATGAATCAGTGGCTGTTCCGAAAACGGAATCTACTTTGGCTGCGCTGGCCCTTGATTGTCCATTTACGGAATCAAAATTTCCGACAAAAAACACGGAATCATTTGTTTCATAAACATCCTCTAAAGGGTTTAAAGAATAACTTGAAATGGCAGGAGCCCAATTGTCTGGGGCCCCAGAACCTGTCAGAGAAACTCTGGCAAGAAAATCCCGAGGAGTGCTACCGCCAACCAATGTGAAACTTCCGCCGAAATATGCTTTCTCTCCACGAATCAGTAATTTGGTAACCTCACCATCAACATTAGGATTCCAAGAAGTTGTAAGCCCATCCGAAGCATTAATCGCTGCTAAATTATTCCGAGTGTTTGAATTGATACTCGTAAAATTTCCTCCGATATAGACAACCCCACCGGAATGAGAAACTGTTTTTACCGATGCTCCTGCAATTGATGGTTGCCAACCTGTTGCAGTTCCACTAACCAAGTCAACGGCTCCGACAAATTGCCGAATTTGGCCACCTAACGAAGAAAAATACCCACCCACGACAAAAGCAACTCCGTCACCAAAGGCGATATCACTCGGTTGGACATCTGGATTTGGGTTCCAAGAATTGACTTGGCCGGAAGTCAAATCAATGGCTGCTAAATAGTTTCGCGTATTTCCATTTACGGCCGTAAAGTCACCTAAAAGATATAAAACTCCTGCATGAATGGTAACTTTATTCACAACATTATTGATCACCACATTGAAATTGGGATCTAACTTTCCATCGGAAAGGAAATGAGCCAAATATGTTCTGGGTTTGGTGTTTGCGATTTGGAAATTTCCTGATACAAAAATTCCACCCACTCCATCTAACACGGCACTAGTAATGCGTGCCGCTCCTAAATCATTGAAGTTCATAAACTCTTCCGTCGGAAAAATAGTTCCCGTTTCTAAATTAACCAAACTCCCTCCGCCAACCGGGACTCCGACCTTAGTGAAATTACCGGCAAAGTAAACATGACCATTCCATTCTTTTACGACCTTCACATCACCGTTAGTACCCCATCGAAAATTTACTTTAGAAGCCGGGAAATCAAGTTTTATACCGCAATGAGGACTTCGATCCACAATCGCAATTTTAATGAGTATGGTCTCCCAAAATGTACGCGAATTTACATCACAAACATGATTCAGTTGGGGCACCGAGCAGGATATAGTGGAAATGATTACAAATAAAAAGATAAAATTTGATGGAAGGGAAACACATTCAAAAAATAATTTCTAAACTATATTAAGTCAATAAATATGTCATAATATTCTATTAGTTGCACATAAAAAAACCCGCCACCTTACGGTAAACGGGTTTTAAGAATCTAGGAAAATGTAAATATTAGGATTAACCTAACATATCTTTGACTTCGTTTCTTTCTTCTTTCAACTCGTTGTGAGTGATGTCAAATTTTTCCTTACCAAAAGCATTGATTTCAAGACCAGTGACGATCTCTACTTTTTTACCATCAGACTTGAGTGGGTATCCAAAGATAAGACCTTTGTCCACACCATACTCTCCATTGGAGTGACATGCAGCACTGAACCAGTCGCCAGCTTTTGTAGGAGTCACAATGTTATGCACTGTGTCAACTACCGCGTTTGCAGCCGATGCTGCAGAAGATGCTCCACGTGCTGCGATGATGGCTGCTCCACGTTTTTGAACGGTAGAGATGAAATCACCTTTCAACCATTCTGTGTCAGAAATCAAATCTGTTGCTGGTTTTCCTTTGATTTTTGCATTGTAGAAGTCAGGGTATTGGGTTGCCGAGTGGTTTCCCCAAATCGCAACGTTAGATACGTCTTTCACAAGAACACCTGCTTTTTGAGCGAGTTGTGTTTTTGCACGGTTTTCATCAAGACCAGTCATCGCAAACCATCTGTCAGACGGAACACCTTTGGCGTTGTTCATAGCAATGAGAGCGTTTGTATTACATGGGTTTCCTACAACAAGAACTCTTACGTCACTGGCAGCATTCTTTTCGATAGCTTTTCCTTGTGTTGTAAAAATTCCACCGTTGATTTTAAGAAGGTCTCCCCTTTCCATTCCCGCTTTTCTTGGAACAGAACCAACAAGTAGTGCCCAGTTGATGTCACGGAACGCCTCATCAATGTTAGAAGAAACAGATACTTTTTCCAAAAGAGGGAAAGCACAGTCGTCCAATTCCATGATAACACCTTTAGCGGCAGGAAGGGCTTGTTCTAATTCCAATAATTGGAGTTCCACTGCGGTGTCAGGTCCAAACATTTGTCCTGAAGCGATACGAAATAGGAGTGCGTATCCGATTTGTCCGGCAGCACCAGTAACAGCAACTTTTACTTTTTTGCTCATATAATTTTCCTTAAATTTTATAATCTATTATTGTTTTAGTTCTTTTTGGATGATCTCATCAAAGTTTTCGAAAGGTAATGCTCCCGAAACAAAGATCCCGTTGATAAAAAATGCAGGAGTGCCACTCACACCTACTTTTTGTCCATCTTGAATGTCTGCGTCGATTTCTGCTTTCAGACTAGATGCATCTTTCATACAAGTTTGGTATTTGTCTTTTGGCATACCTGCTTTTAAAACTAAAGCATCCACATTGGCCTTACCTAACTTTCCGCTGTTTTCAAAAAGTATGTTAAATACATCCCAATACTTTCCTTCGGATACCGAACAATTGGCAGCCATGTGAGCATACATTGCATCTTGGTGGAAAGGAAGTGGAAAGTCACGGAACACCCAACGAATTTGGCCTTTGTATTTTTCACGAAGTTGTTGGTTTACATCTTGGCTTCGTTTGCAAAATGGACATTCAAAATCAGAGAATTCGATGATTGTAATTTTTGCATCTTTCGGGCCGATCGAAGGATTATTTTTTTCTTCCACTGTCACTCGGACGGCAGCTGGTTCTTTAATTAAAAATTCAACAGGATATTTCGTAACGATATCACGATAAACAGAGCGGCTATGTTCTTGTTCTTGTTGGTTTTTTAAGAATCCAACAATTTTATCCTTAGTTTCACTTAAGGATTTCCCACCTAACTGATCTTTATTGGACATATATACATTTAGAATTTCTTCTTCAGATGGTTCTCTTGGAGTGAATCCTTGATTTAATACTTCTGATGGTTTTATGTTTTTGTCTTTGGCTACTAGTTCAAATAGTTTGTCCTGCGCAAACTCACCAAGAGTGTTTTTGATCAGGCTTTTGTATTCTGACTGAAATTTTGAATAAGCAATGGGTGAAGTTACTTTCACATCGCTCAGGTCATATTTTTTTCCGCCGATGCTGACTGCATCTTGGGTAATGTATTCCTTAACAAAAGAAGGAACACTGACAATAAAGAGAAGGGCGAAAACGAAGTTGGTCGCTAGGACGATTTTGGAGATGGGATTTTCCATCCACTTTTTAAAAATATTTTCCATCCCTGCCAGCTTCCAGGCCACAAAGCGGGCAATCAAACGGAAAAAAGCTAAAAAAATAGTCGATTTTCGCTAAAGCCGAGTAGGATATGTCCGACAATCTGAGGGAGGGAAAAGACAATTTTTTCTCAAAAGAGCTGATCCTAAACACGGAGGTTTGGGAAACATGAACACGATAAACATTCAAGGAAATTCGCACCTAACGATCCCCCCACAGATCCCAACCCAAACGGGGAAACAATCAGAAGAAGGAAAAGAATCCTTACCTGAAAAATCTCAATTGCTACGGGTCAAAAAAAACGAGGAGAAGGAACTGGAAACAAAAGTAAAACCAGAAGACTTGGTTTTGAAACCAACTCCCGCTTCCTTAGAAGAAAAATTAAACCAAATCATCTCCCCCGAAGAAGTGAAAGATTTACTTTCTCTTGTGACAAGAACTCCCCTACCAGAGCCGAAAAACCATAAGGTAGATACAAAAAGGTAAGATTGTTCCTTAGCATCGCCATTCTTGACAGCTTCACCCTAGTCCTTAGCGGGGTTTTAACCATCTCCATTTTGGGACTAGGATTAGTTGTGTACAACCAATTCATCCATCCCATCCTTTCCAGAAAAGATTCTGACCGGTTTATCCCAGTACAGACCGGAGACAAATACGATCTAGTTGTCGACGAACTCAGTCGGTTCGCCAGTTTCCAAGTGGGAAGTAAAACAGGACAACTGGCAACTCGATGTAATGCAATCACGGAAGACCATCTCATCTTTCAATTTAAAAAAAGTCGTGATAGCGAAGATTATACCATTACCGTTTTGAAAAACGGCCCTACTTTCTACAAACCACCAAGAATGGAACATTATGGAAAAATGGAATCCAAAGAAAGTTTTGAATCTTATGAAATCATTGGCCACCCTGCTGAATTTCGAATCTCAGATAAAATAACGAAAGAAAGGATGGTGAATTTTATTGAAGTCTCCCTTACCTCTTCTTTTTATTTCAACAGATCCGGGAAAGAAAGGATGAAGTTTACCTTTGAAGTAGGAAAAATCCAACCAGGTATCAATAGAAAGGTAAGGTTCCGTGGAGATGTTTACGGGTTTGGAAAAGAAGAAGGAGCAGAAGAAGACTAAACTATTTTGTTTGGATCCGAACGCCAAGCCCATCTGGTTTGACTCGCCGAAACTGGTAAGACAATCCAGAATCTGACATTCCTTTTTTTACCATCTCTTCCAATTCATTCTGTTTTGATTTTACAGACTTTCTTTCTAGAAACACAAGCAAACTCGGGCCGGAACCTGACAAACAATATCCAAAACCTGCTTCCTTCAAAACCTCTGCCAATCCAAACAAGGGAGAATTGTTTGGGATTCGGTAAGGAGTATGCATTTTATCTTCCAAACCAATCAGCAAGTCACCAAACTTACGTTTGTCTAAAAAGTGCATCCAGGCTCCAATCCGAGACAAATTAAAAATTACATCGGAAGTGGAATAAGACTTAGGAAGTGTTTTTCGTGATTCTTCTGTAGAAACATGGAATTCAGGTGTTAAAACATAAATGGCAACAGAGGCTGGGAATTTTTTACGGAAAAATCGCAAAGGTTCACCAAACGTAGAATAGGCGAAAACGAACCCACCCATATAAGCTGGCAAAGTATTGTCAGGATGGCCTTCAAATTCTGCAAGATACTGAATGAAGTCGGATTCCGTTGGTAAAGATTTCGGTTCCATTCTTTTATGAACTTCACGAGCAAGTGTGAGTCCTGCAACAATGGCCGAAGCACTGGAACCTAGTCCACCCTTCAAAGGTAAGGCCAAGGTCATTTTACAATGATAAGGTGGAGGACTTACTCCTAGTAAAAACTTTTGAAAATAAGAAAGGTAGGACTGGTAAACTAAATCTTCTTTCGCTGAAAACGGCAATGGATTGCCATTTTTTAATTCTGTTTTGGATTCCGTAATTTCTTTAGAAAAACTAAATTCAAATTCGTTCCGAAGGTCAAGAGCAAGGCCCATGAGATCAAAACCAGGCCCCAAGTTGGCGGAAGTTCCCGGCACTTGGATGAGAATCTTAGGAAGGCGAATCATCGTTTCGCCCAGGCTCTACGACCTGTTTCCAAAATCAACCTCTCTTTCGTGCTAAGAATTGTTCCGCAACATTCAGGCCTCCTAAAATCACAGCCGGAATTCCTTGGCCAGGATAGACAGTATCCCCTGTTAAAAGTAAATTAGGATCTTCCGATTGGTTGGCGATCATTCGAAAGGGATTCAAAAAATAAGAACTGGGAATTCCGCCGACCCTTCCAAACTTCCTTCCCGTCCAAGTTTTCCATGTAACAGGTGTTGCAGAATGTAAAAATAAAACCTTTCCATTTTTAAACCAACTAAACTGATTTTTTAAGGTATCGATTAAAATGGATTCGATTTCCTTTTTTTTATTTTTATAAAACTCATCTCTTATCCATAACTCTGGATTTTCAATATGAGTGGATAGGGAAAGAATCCTTACTCCATTTTGTGACCTGATCGGATCCTCTGAATGAGAAAGGGAAAGAAATACAGATTTCCCACCTCCATATGGTAAGTTTTTTTCCAAATGAATTTGGTGGTGCAGGCATTCGCTTGTTAGGGAAGTGTCACTGGGACCAGTTTGGATGGCGATCCCCATTGTAAATGCTCCCCAAATTCCTGTTTCGAATTTTGAAGTTTGTGTTTTCAGTTTTGGTAAATCATTTGTGATTTCACAAAGATTCCAAATGGGAATATTGGAGATAACTAGGTCTGCATAAAAATTTGAATTTTCTCTATGGTTGGTTTTGATTTCCCAATTCCATTTTCTTTCCTTCTCCACTCCGATGCATTTTTTAAGACTGCGAACTTCTTGTTTATAAAGGATTTTACCACCGTTTTTATGAATTTGGTTGAGAATGGTTTCGGCCAGAGTTACCATTCCCCCTTCGACAACATAATTTTGTAATTGAGGATAGGTAAGACCTGCTGCTGCCATAACAAAGGGAACATCTTTCACAACAGACTGATTGGTAATTAACAATTGTTCGTCCAAAAACTGAATCCATTCTGAATTTTTATACAAACCAAATCCTTGTAACACTCGTTTCAGAGAAACAAAAGAAAATACCAAAGGAACTAAGTCGCTGACCCTAAAATGAAATATCGTTTTTACAATATCTGTTAAATTTCGAAAGGGAAAATTTTTATATCGGGAAGACAAACTCCAAAGAAAGTCAGAAGTCAAAAAACATAAATCCCAAAACAAATCCATCCGCCAACCACCACCGAACACTCGTTTGGATTCATTTTTCCATTTTGAACGGGACTTGTATCTTTCGATGGTTTTAGTTTTCATATGGACAACCATAGAACGATCCAATGGAATTACGGGGAATTGAATTTGAAATTTTTTGGTAAGTTGGTCTAAAGGTAGGCCGGGTTCAAACCCCACAAGAGTTGTGGCTCCCGATTCAAAAACAAAACCTTTTTTTTGAAAACTAGAAGCACATCCACCGGGAGAAATTCCCTTTTCTAAAATTAAAACTTTTTTGCCTTTTTCAGAAAAGGAAAGAGCCGCACTCAATGCTCCAAGTCCCGACCCAATGACTACGACGTCCCAATAGTGATCTTCCATCCTCCTTGTAGACAGTGGTCACAGAGAGGACGGATCAAAATTTAGGAAATAGGATCACTCAGACCAAAGTTTTTTTAAGTCACTTGCGATATTTTTTTGCATGGCTTCGTTTGTGCCACCACCGATGCTCAGGAGAATGGCATCCCTATGCAATCTTTCTACTGGATATTCACGGCAATACCCGTATCCGCCTAATACTTGTATTGCGTTTCTTGAGACTCGTTCTGCCATTTGAGTGGCCACAAGTTTTGCCGAAGCCGCACCAAGGGAGTTACGAACATCTGGCCCAAGTTCACTTGCCACATGATACACTAGGGCGCGAGCCGCTTGGTAATCTGCATAGGATTCAGCAACCATCCTTTGGATTTGACCAAACTCCATTAGTTTTTTACCGAAGGCTTCTCTATGACGAATGGTATAATCACACATGATATCGATACAACGGCGAGCAATTCCAAGAGATTGTGCGGCCAGTGTCACTCGTTCAATTTCTAAATTCCGCATCATATGAGTGACAGCACCATTTTCCACACCAAGTAAATTCTCTTCTGGAACTTCCATATCTTCAAATACAAGTTGTGTTGTTGGGGAAGAACGCATTCCCATTTTTTCTTCTTTTTTACCGACCGAAAAACCTTTGTAAGACGATTCAATCACAAAGGAGGTCATTTTTTTTCCTGTTTTTTCTAACTTTGTATAGAGAACAAAAACTTGTCCAATGGATCCGTTGGTGATGTATTGTTTGACCCCATTGATGATGTAACGATCACCCTTTTTTACTGCATGAGTGGTCATCCCAAGAACATCGGTTCCGGCCCCGGGTTCTGTCATTCCCATACCACCGATCCATTCACCGGTGATGACCTTACTCAAATAACGAGCTCTTTGAGAAGGATTGGAACTATAGAAAAAATTATTCACAAAAAGTACTTCGTGGGCTAAATAAGATAATGTAAATCCTGGATCAAACCTAGACATCTCTTCATGGATGATGACAGAGGCAAGTGGATCAAGACCATGGCCACCATCAGCTTCTGGTATCGTGATTCCAAAAATTCCAAGTTCGGAACCAAGACGTTTGAACAACATGGTATTAAAGGTTTCTTTTTCATCGTTTTCTTTGGCTTGTTCGTCCATTTCCCTTTCAGCAAAGGATGCCACTGACTCACGTAAGGCCAAATGGTCTTCTGTGGGATTGAATAAATCTAAAGATGATTTTTTTGTCGAAAGCGTACTCATAGAGATAAATTTTTCGTACTTTTCCTGAACCTGTAAACGAAAAAACCAGACCACTTGCCTGCCTTAGAATCGAAATCGCTACAAAAACGAACAGTTCATCTGATAATCAAACAAACTTTTATGATCAACATAAGATATACACTAACTAGAGTTATTCTACAATTCCAAGCTTGACACAAGTTTCATATGGATAAAACAAAAACTACATTTATCAAGAGAACATCTACTTACAACTAGTGATTATCCTATGAGGAAAATCCTAGATGATAAAAAGTAAGCCTGAATCACAGGAATACTTTACAATTAATACAATCGATTCAAACATCACTAAAAGATTCGAAAAATCTTTCGTCGAATCATCCAAAATACAATGAGCACTAACGATACAAACATAGTACCTCGAGATAAGCTCGCCAAATTTGAGTTAACTGAAGAGTCTTTAAATAGTTTCCGTAAAAATAGCAATATTCCACTCGACCTTTACAATAAGGACGGACAAATCCTCATTCATAAAAAAAGAAACCCTACTGAAGCTGATTTCGGAAAACTACTAAAGTTCGAAATGCAAGGGGTTTACTTTCTTATTTCAGAGTTAAAAAAATCAAAAGCTCCAGGTCAAAACGATCATAGTTATTTAGAACCAGGTCGCACAACCAAACTATTTGATCAGGAAAAAACCTCTCGCTTTGCGAAACAATCCCAAGCACTCATTGAAGACCTTCGGAAAACCTCTTTCTCTTCAGACCAAGCTGTTTTTGTACAAAACTCTGTGAACGAACTACTCACTGACTTCACAAGTAATCCTGACTTTGAACTAGGGATTTTTAATATTTTAGAAATTCTAGGAGTGGCAGGAGTTTCTGTTGAATCAGAACTTATGACCAAACGCACAGTCGTTGCTATGGGAATGAAGGTTCGCACAAAAAAAATCGTCAATGAAGGAAAAGAAGAATCCAATAAAAAAGACCATTTGAGTCTTATGATGGCAAGTTATTTGGCAGATGTTGGATACTCAAGGTTAGACATCAAAAACAATCCAAAACTCACTAAAGAAGAATATGCTGTTGTCCAACAACATCCCATCATTAGTTATTTGATGACACTTCCTGCTCCGGAAATTGATTCCCATGTCAGAACATTAATTTTAAACCATCACAGACCCTATCGTGGCAACGGTGTGAACAACAACTTTCCAGACCCAAGGTCTCTTTTTACAAAACTTATGTCCGTCCGTGACAAATACAATAAGGATGTTGGAAAAGAAAGAATCACACAAGACATCGAACTCCAACTCCACTTACAAGAAAATAATGTAACCTCTGCTAGTTTTGAAGAGGACATTGCCATCCTTTCATTGGCAAGTGAATATGCATCCCTCACATCAAACCAACCGTGGAGACCAGCTTTTAAATCATCTACAGCTTTAAAGATGATTCTCAATGATTCCTTTTTCTCCTATAGCAATAAAAACATCAGACATCTTTTAGATTATGTAGGAAGTTCTCTCACCAATAACGAAAACATTGTAAACTTTGGAGACTTTGTCATCACAGCCTCCGTAGATTCTGAAAGACGAGCTCATTTTGATATTTGTATCGTGTTAGAAGTAGGTCGTTACCAAACAAGACCCAAACTCCAAAGAATTTGTAGCATCAATCCTATTTTTCAAAAAGGAAACAAATTCAAAATTGCAGACTTTGATTTACAGAGCATTAAAATTGATCGTAGAAAAGCAATTATGGACTTAGCTTTACAAGCGGGCACATCTCGTGTGATTTATATCATCGATCCGGAACTAAACCCCGCCCTCCACGAAGCCGTTTACAAAATCAATATGGCCTCTTAAATTTTACTTGGTGCATACAGATGAATTTTTTGTTCTCTTCCGGTAAGAGTCACAGATTCTTTTTTATCCCAACCAGTTGGCGAACCTGTCTCCAACCAAACGGCTTCCGAAATTAAAAAAGAAACTCCCAAATCTTTACAGGCAGATTCGATGCGAGAAGCTGTATTCACCGTGTCACCAATCACAGTGTATTCCATTCTTTCTTCCGATCCAATACTCCCACAAAACACTTCTCCTGTGTGAATCCCGATTCCAATTTTGATTTCTGATTCACCCTTAGAATTTCGTTCTTCGTTCCAACTTTTTAATTCATCTAACATAGACTTTGCGGCAAGAACTGCATTTTTGGAATCTTCTCCAATAATTTCTGAAGGTGTGGGAGTACCAAATGTTGCCATCACCGCATCCCCAATGAATTTATCCAAACTTCCATTGTGTTTAAAAATGGCCCGCACCATTCGGCGGCGAAACTCTGTTAAAAAAATTGACAACGCTTCTGGATCCATTGGTTCTGAAAATTGAGTGAACCCTCGGATATCACTAAAAAGAATGGTAACCTTCTGGCGTTTGCCTTTAGCGATGACTTCCGGCTCCGAAACAATTTCAGATACCAAATCTGGAGAAAAATAACGAGATAAAGTTGTTTTCTGCGATTCAGCGGCCGCAAATTTTAATAACATCCTAAGGCTACGAAAGATCGCATAAGAAATCGCAAAAACCAAAACAAGGTAAACTGTTGGTTTTGTAACAGATGCATCCGACAAAATGATTTGATCACCGAGGACATACTCATGCCAATCCATACTACTGACAGAATTTGTATCCACTAAGGCATAAAATAAAAATCCATAATAACTGATGAGAAAACAAACAAAGGAAAAGTTAACGAGTGAAAACCTGTATTGAAACAAACTCAAAGACAAAGGCAAAAGATAAAACACAACCAATGGTGTTTTGACAAGGAAGTTTGGATTTCCATCTCCCTTTAAAATGTACCAGTTAAAAATGGTAACGGAGATGAGTAAGTTATCGATAAACAAACTAATATAATCATACTTAGTTTTCCAATGACCCCTACTTTTTTTTAAAATTTGATAATGGATGAATGTATTTAAAAAATAAAATGCAATTGCTACGTAATTTATCAAATATCCATACACAGAATCTGTATTGCTGAGATTGGCAACCGCACTGGCAACGAGGGCAACTCCAATCACATACCGAAACCGAACGGCAAACAAAGCCCCCATTTGTTCTTCTTGGAATAAAAGTTCCGACATATACCGAGGAAACTGATCTCGGATGCAATAAACAGAACGAATGGAACGGACAATCGAGGCGAACATAACCAGAGATTCGAACAGATAAAGTTTTGTTTGCAAGGGAATTTTCTTTTTGCCAATTCTGAATCCATTCCTTATCAATGAATCATGTTCCAAAACGGGTGGATGGTTCGATTCGGAAAACTGACTTCCTTCCTTGCTGTGGACGTTCTCGTTTCCGTTTGGGCCAACCTTTCCTTTTTTTCCCTTTATGGAAATGAGAAAATTCGATTCACCCTTCTCCTTTTTTATACAAGTTCTGTTTGGGCGCTGTATCTAACCGACCATTTATGGGATGCTTTGCGAGAAAAGGACTTGGTCTCCGAACGAGGGAAATTTTATTTAAGACATCGCCATCTGATTGTTAGTTTTATCATTTTTCTTATCCTTATTTCACTTTTTGTAGGATTCTATTTTGAACTTTCTTTTCTCTTAAAAAACCTTCCTTTACTCCTGGCATTTTTGTTTTCCGTATGTTTGATTGTCTTCCACCTCTCCCCCATTCCCAAAGAAATTCTAGTTTCTGGATTGTATACCTTGGGAGTGATTGCCCCCTTCGGATCGTTTGGTGGCAAAAATCCCCTTGTCCTCGTATTTTTTTTCCATGTTTTTGCCAATGTCCTTCTCACCTACAATCAAGACCGTGCCTTTGACCTTGTGCAAAATACCTTCACCCTCACAGAGATCCTAGATTCCAAAAAATTAAGGACCAGTGTTCTTTCTCTTTTGGGCATGGGGATTTTGATTCTTTTGGCGCTCGAGATTTGGTGTTCTCTGTCTTTTCCCTTCCTTTTCGGAATGGGACTTTGTTATTTTTGGTTGGGGGTATGTTGTTTTCTTCCAATGGATGGGTTTCGGTTTAAATCAGCCTGTGAACTTTCTTATCTACCACTCTTCCTTCCGCAGATCTTTTTTTTCTTCTCCCCGCTTCCTTAAAATTTAGGGTGGGTTTATGTGGTTACTCATCCTCCATTCCTTTGCCCTACTGTTTTTTGCCTTACTTTTTGCTTTCCGATTTAGAAAACTTGTTCCCCATCCGGAAACAAATGTCCTCGAACAAATCCAAGTGGCCACAAATGACTGGAAATCCACTCCCCACTGGGTTCTCCTACTCACGTTTATCCTTTTCCTATTTTATCCACTGACACTCGGTTTTTCCTTCTTCCTCCGGACGGACGCCAACGTTGTAGTAGTCATCCTTTGGGTCATTTGGGCCTACAATTGGAGTAAATACACGTTCTGGAGAGAATAATGTACTTCCCTTAAGACTTCCCTCACGTTTTCTGGTCTAAGGAAATCCACGAAAACGGGGTTTAGGAATGAAAATTGTTGTTCTAGTTAAACAGGTTCCGGACACGGAAACCAATATCAAAGTCGGCGACAAATCGATCAACGAAGCTGGCGTAAAATGGATCATCTCTCCTTATGATGAATTTGCTATCGAAGAGGGAATTAGAATTCGCGAAAAAAGCGGTGGAGAAGTCATTGCAGTGTCCCTCGGCCCAGACCGCGCTGTAGAAGCACTTCGTACTGCCTACGCTATGGGTGTAGACAGAGCTGTTCATGTAAAAGTGGATGACTACGTAACTTTTGATTCTACATACACTTCCGAACTTCTTGCAAACCTCATCAAAGCTGAAAATGCAGATGTAGTGATTGGTGGACGTCAATCCATCGATACTGACAGCTCACAAGTTGTCGTTCAAATTGCAGAGAGATTGAATGTTCCTCACGTAGCAATGGCCCTCAAACTAGAGTTTGACGGAAACAAAGTTACTGCAACTCGCGAAATCGAAGGTGGAACTGAAGTAGTAGAAACAACTGCTCCTTTAGCTGTCACTGCTCAAAAAGGATTGAACGAACCAAGATACCCAAGTTTGAAAGGAATCATGTCTGCGAAGAAAAAACCGGTAGATGTTAAAAAACCGGAAGAACTCGGAGCAACTGGATCTAAACTCGAAGTTGTATCTCTTGAACCACCTCCTCCACGTATCGCTGGTCGAAAACTGGAAGCAGCAGATGCAGCAGGTTTTGCATCTCAACTTGTAAAAGCACTTCGCGAAGAAGCGAAGGTCATCTAAGGAGACTAACATGGCAGATGTTTTAGTAGTTGGTGAATTAAAAAACGGCGAACTTAAAAAAATCTCAAAAGAACTCACTTCTGCAGCTCGCAAAATTGCGGACTCCATTGGTGGCAAAGTTCATACAGTAATCATTACTGAAAACGTGGATGCGTTTGCAGGTGATTTGAAAGCGGTTGGTGCTGATACAGTAATCGGTGCAAACCTTGGCGAATTTACTCCTGAAGGTTATGCAAATGGAATTTTTGCAATCATCCAAGAGAAAAAACCAGCAGTGGTTCTTCTACCACACTCCGCACAAGGAAAAGAATACTCTGCAAGAGTAGCGATCAAAGCAAATGCTGGAATCGTTGCTGATGCGGTAGCTCTTTCTGTTGACGGTGGTAAAGTTGTTGCTAAAAAACCAATTTACTCTGGAAAAGCTTATGCAAATTTCAAAGTCACTTCCGACATCCAAATCTTTACAGTACGTGCTAACTCCCAAGAAGTAACTCCAAAAGACGGAGCGGGTGCTGTTGAAAAATCTGGTGCAGCTGCAGGCGAAGTAAGAACTAAGTCTCTCTCTAAAGATCTTTCTGGTGGAAACAAAGTACAACTTGCTGATGCTTCTATCATTGTGTCAGGCGGACGCGGAATCAAAGGACCAGAAAACTGGCCTATCATCCAAGACTTAGCAGACACACTCGGAGCAGCACTTGGTGCTTCTCGTGCGACTGTAGATGCAGGATGGATTTCTCACTCCCACCAAGTAGGACAAACAGGTAAAACTGTCTCCCCTAATTGTTACATTGCTTGCGGTATCTCCGGAGCCATCCAACACTTAGCGGGTATGGGATCTTCTAAATACATCGTTGCCATCAACAAAGATGGAGATGCTCCTATTTTCAAAGTAGCAACTTACGGTGTCGTTGCGGACCTTTTCGAAGTAGTGCCTGCACTTACTTCTGAGTTCAAAAAAGTATTGGGTTAATTCCCAATACGAACTATCAAACTTTGAGGAATTTCCTTCCCAAATTTACGATTGTTCTCCTTTTCTCTGTCCAAACGGGTTACCTTTGGGCAGAGGATGGAAGAGATCGCCTGAATGCCGTCATAGGCAAAATGAATTCTCTCGAAAGTTTTCGCGCCTCTGTCACCATCAACGGTGGCCTAACGGGTGTCGTATCTTTCAAAAGCCCAAACCAACTCCATGCTCGTTTCAGTGACGGACGGATCATTTCCTCGAACGGCAGGATTTTATGGTTTTATAATCCAGACTCATCCATAGCAGGAAAACAAGACCTAAAAGGTGTTTCCGGCGGACTCGGTGGCCTACTTTCCGGATACGAAAATGTGTCGGTAAGTGGAAGAACTTTTCGTCTTACTTCTACTACCAAGCGGTATAATGAAATTATCTTGGTTGTTTCCGATAACGACCTTCCCCGCGTACTCAAAATGAAACGTTCCGATGAAGAAATCACCGAAGTGGCCTTCTCAGGCATAGCTACCAATATTGGTCTCGGAACAGGACTATTCAACTTCCAACCTCCCACAAGCTCACAAATTGTTGAGAACCCTCTCAACCAAAAGGAGTGATTGTGACTCCGGTCTCCCGCACAGAAGCACATAGAGTTTTTGCCGACTTGTACCGTAAAACGCGGACACCGGAACACCAACAGCTCATTGATGAGGCCATTTTAAAATCAAACGACGTATTCATTCGTATTGATCTCATCCGAAAAGTAGATGAAGATTTTGAAAGTAAAAACAAACCCAAAAAAGAAGACAGTCGGGATCGTGGTCTTCCTGAAAAAGAACAACCAAGAAGAGAAGTCATTTCTCGCACTAATACTCCGGAACCTAAACCAAAACGTTCTAGTGACTTAGTCACAATCGATAGCGCCAAACAAAAACAAAACCCTGGAAAAAAAAGAGCCATTGAACAAAAGCAAGGTGGCGGTCTTCTTGCAGGATTGTTTGGTGGAGGAGCTGGAAACACAAACAACTCGATTAGTAAATTTGCGAAAGAAACGGGAACCATTGACATTGGACTTTTTGGTAGGAACCCTACGATTTCCAATAATGTGGAAAAACTATTTCGTGGAATGAAAGAAGATGTTCTAATTCCCACCATCCAAGCCCTTCGTGTTTCCGAACAACAAGGATGGAGGATTTGGACTCCACTAGTTTACAATATCATCAATAATTTTAATAAGTTTTTTAATTCCTTTGCATCGCTTGATGCACTTATCTTAGATAAAATATCCGCTGATATTTTTTTAGAACGTTCTCTCAAGATGCAAATGTTTTATGTGCGTTTCCTTCAAAGAAACGATGCAAATGACATCATTCTTTCTAACCTTCCAGACATTGTTAAAATGGATGAGAAACTCACACCAAAACTTAGCAAAATTATGGAAGGAGTCAACTACGCACTCAACCTAGAAAACAACAAACCTAGGTTATCTGACGCCATCACTGCATTTTACATTGTAGCAAAGAAAAAAATGTTCACTTGGCCAGAGATTGTGGCTGATTTAAAAGTTCCTGCCATCCAAGAACATAAATTTCAAGCAGCCCGTGAAATACAAAAAGAAGTAGAGATCACGGTTGCTAAATTATCTGACGACATCAACACTCGAACTTTCAAAAAAGAAGAACTCGCAAATCTTCGCACACGTTATTTTTCAATCGATGATAAAGGAAAAATCAGTTTCGATTTTCTGAATGTAGTTGTGGATGATTTTATGGCACACCATATGCCTGAATCGGCAAAAAGCCAAACTGTCAAAAATAGTTACAAATCACAACCGCATAGACTCGTTTATCTTTTGTTACGTGATCTACAAACAGTCTATATCAACTTAATTGAAGGGTATGTTCGTCTTGGTGATAAAAACCAAAACCAAGAACTCCTTATCATCCAACCAGGACTTTTTAGAAACGAAATTGACCAACTCAATTCGTTAGTTCGAACCATTGATAATTTTAATAAAAAATTCCCAAGTTTCCAATATAGTTTTCAACAGTATGGAATGGATAACAGCACAGGGAATGCAGCAAATGATCAAATTGCAGGAACCATTGTCCTCGCCTTACAAGAATCATCCGAATTTTTTGGAAGTTTTGCGGGAAAACTCAATATCATTGTAGAAAACCATTTGATGGCAAAAGCCACAGAAGCCAAAGGGAAAGTGAACGATAAAATTTCCTCCACAAAGGACAAAGTCATTGAAGAAGTAAAAATTTCCCAAAGGTTCATCCCCCATTTTGACAAAGCTGTTGTGGCGAAAGAAAGAATCAATGGGATGAAAGTGGAAGATGTTTTTGTTCAATTCACTAAGTATTTATATAACTATGCGGTCATTTTCAAAGATCCTGCAACCACATCTAAACTCACAGCTCATCGCAAAATTGAACAAGAGCTCATTAAACTAAACAAAGAATACGAAAGGCTTACCTACTCTACGTTTAACAAAGAAACAGAAGGTAGTTCCGTATCTTCTGAAAACCAGAGTTCTGATTCCATGGATGAATCGGAAGGAGAAACATGAGAGTCCTTACTGGATTACAACCATCAGGCAAACTTCATTTAGGTAATTATTTTTCTGCGATTAAAAAAATCTTGGACTACCAATCCAAAGAAGATTTGTTTCTCTTCATTGCCAATTTACATGCACTCACTACATTTAGATCTAAAGAAGAACTAAGAACCTTCACCATAGAATGTGCAATCGACTTACTCGCACTAGGTGTTGATCCAAAAAAATCCGTCTTCTGGGTTCAAAGTGATGTTCCCCAAGTGACTGAACTCACTTGGTATCTTTCTCAATCCATCACAGTGTCTCAATTACAACTGGCTCATTCTTTTAAAGACAAAGTGGCCAAAGGTTTTGTTCCAGGTGCCGGACTTTTTACTTATCCTGTGCTCATGGCAAGTGACATCTTACTTTTTTCTGCAGAAAAAGTTCCCGTAGGAAAAGACCAAAAACAACATTTGGAATTTGCTCGTGACATTGCCGAAAGATTCAACACTCAATTTGGACAGGCATTAATCATCCCAGAACCAGACATTGATGAAAACACAGCCACAATACCAGGTGTAGACGGGGCAAAGATGTCCAAGTCTTACCAAAACACCATCGACTTCTTTGGAACCGAAAAAGAAATCAAAAAGAAAGTGATGTCGATTGTGAGTGATTCGAAGGCCGTAGAAGACCCAAAAGATCCGGAATCCTCTGTTATCTTTCAAATCCATTCTCTTTTTCTTTCCCCTTCAGAAAAAACCTCCCAAATGGAAAAATACAAACGAGGTGGGGTGGGATATGGAGATCTCAAAAAAGATCTACTCGAATCTATCCTAAATCATTTTGCCCCTTTCCGGAGAAAACGAGAAGAACTGGCACAAAACTTAGATTATGTGCATCAGGTTCTAAAAGAAGGAAAAGAAAAAGCAAAAATCGTTGCAGAATCCAAACTTGAAGACGTTAGAAAAACTCTGGGTATCTACCCTTTTTAATTTCTAAAGAACCAAACTCACTTTCCATTTACCTCTCTGGATATGAAACCGGAGATTTACTTACTCCCCAGATCCGATTTCGGTTGGTTCTGTTTGGGAATTTGTAACAGTGCATTTTTCCTAAAACTCGGCTGCCAAATACCCGGTTTTCATTCTTTTCTCCTCTTAATCTTTCTCTCTTTATTTTTCCTTTATTCCCTCCTTCCTCAAATGGCAACGCATAGAAACGACAATCGAATTTATCTCTGTTTGATCTCATCCCTTCTTTTTTTGTTAATTGCTAATTTACAGGTTAGTCCAAGTCCAAGAACCATAAATCCCAGTTTCCGCTCCTATTTAGAATCCCAAATCAAAAAGTCACCACTTAGTAAATTTGAATCGCGAATCGTTATGGGTTTGGTCACTGGATCCACAAAAGAAATCCCAGGAAGTTTCAAAGAAATGGCAAAAGAATCTGGCATCTTACATTTGTTTGCTGCTTCTGGATTACATTTGGGGATTTTTATTGGTTCTTTACAATTTATAGGAAATCTCTGTTTTACCAAAAACAAATGGATTTCTCTTATACTTTCTCTAGGACTCGGTTTTATTTATTTGGCAGCTTTGGATTTTCCAGTTTCTTTTTTAAGAGCCTATCTTTTTGTTTTTTTATCTCTTACAGCTTCTCTGTTTTACAGAAAAATTGGGCCAGCAGATTTACTTGTGATCTCTTCAGCCTGCGTTGCCTTTTTCCTATTTTACGATTTTTTAAGTATTGGTTTTTTATTATCCTTTGGGGCAGTTTTTGGTATTTTTTTTATCAAACCCTGTTTTGATTTTTGTTTTCTTCCCAAATCCAAATCTTTTTTGAAAGAAAATCTCCACTTAACACTTGCTTGTTCCCTGTGTAGTTTTCCCGTTTTAGTTTATTACTTTCGGTCTTTTTCTTTTGGAGGGATTGGAATCAATTTTTTGTTAGTTCCATTGGCGGGAATTCTTTTGCCCACGCTGTATTTGAGTTTGTTTTTACAAAGCCTTGTTCCCACATTTCTTGTAGAATCAATTTCCTCTTGGATTTGGGTTCCGGCTTCTTTCGAATTATCCTTATTCTTAAAATTATTTTCTTGGATCTCTTTCCATGCCAGGGGTTACCAAACTTGGGCCACAGTCCCAACGGGACTTTGTTTGGTTTCTATCTTCCTCATTTTTTGTTTCACTTTTTATCCCAAACTCAAAATGAAACACATACCTATTTTAAAATTTTCTCTATACCTTCTTCCCTGTTTATTTTTTGTTTTATCGTATTTTTTTCCGAGAGAAAAAATCCCCGGTTTAGAAACCAAATCGGGGAAAAGAAACCTTTCTCTCCGCTTGGAGGATCATTTATACGTATTTGGGAAATGTGATTCTAAAAAAATATTAGAACCGTCACCCGGATCTCCACCACCGAAAAAAATATCATTTGAAAGTGAAACTTGTTTGCAAGGGATTCTTTCCCAAATGTCTAAATATCAAATAACGGATGTTTATTGGCATGGTTCCAAACAGGAATTGGATTGGATCTCACACTTCCAATTGCCCATAAAACCAGTAAGAACCGAAATCCTCGGAGCTAGTATGAATCCAGGTTTTTCCATCCTTCGTTTTGATGGGAACCCCAAAGAGGTAGACCAGTTTCTAAAACAAACAAAACTTGTTAATCAATCACAAAAGGATCCTAATTGGAAAGGAGTTTTACTTTTGGACTTTCCTCCATGGAAAAAAAAGGAAGCGAAAGAATGGATCCAATACCAAAAACTACTTGGGATTTCCACTGCCTGGAAAATGATACTCGTTGAGGATAGTTTTGAAATCCCCTTACGCCACCATCTCCAATATCCAGACCTTCTTTGAAGCCAAAGGCATAAGGGCCCAAAAGAAATTTGGACAAAACTTTCTCATTGACCAAAACATAGTCAATTTCATTGTGAACTCCACCGAATCATTGTTAACCAAAGATATCACTTTGGCAGAAATTGGAATTGGTCTCGGAACTTTAACCTATCCCGTCCTCGGTTTGGACAAAAAAACCTACCTTTTTGAAATCGATCATGCCTACATCCAATTGGCTAAGGAAGAAATTTTACCTAAATTTCCCAAAGCACTGTTATTTGAAGGGGATGCATTAGAAAATCTTTTCCATATCTATCAGGAAAATGTTTTTGTATTCGGGAACTTACCATACCACCTAACAACAGAAATCATCAACACCCTTGTCATTCATTGTAGAAATTTCCAAGGGGGAATTTTTATGGTGCAGAAAGAATTTGCAGAACGCCTTGTGAAAGAAACTTCGTCTTTATCTGTATTTCTCTCTGCGTTCTGTGATGTGAAGTATCTGAAAACTGTGCATAAAAACTGTTTTTTTCCAATCCCCAAAATCCACTCGGCCCTCATCCTTTTAAAACCCAAAAGCCAATCAAAACCAATGGAATGGCGACTAGAAACAGAAAGAGAAATAGAACTCTGGTCACGGATGTTACGCACTCTCTTTTGGGGGAAACGAAAACAAATCCAAGTAAGCCTCAGAGAATCACCTTTTTCGGAAGACCCAGTGTTTCGTGAAGCACTAGGAAAAGCCATTCAGTCAGCAGGGGTTCCACCTACGGCAAGACCTGAAGAATTGAACCGTGAACAATTTCTGACTTTGGGTCAACATTTGCTTGACCATTTGTCAAAATGATGGCAAAATTATTTCCGCCATGTTCGAGAATTTCACACCTCCGCCCATCGTTACCTACGCCATCCCGGTATTCTTCCTACTCATTGGAATCGAAGTTTACATCGGATACCGCAAAAACAAAGCCCTCTACCGGCTAAACGATTCCATCGCTGACTTAAGTACAGGGATCATCTCCCAAATCTGGGGACTTTTCCAAAAAGGAATTGGACTTTTTGCTTATTTTTATATCTACGAACATTTCCGTTTTTTCGAATTTGCACTTACCAACCCATGGGCTTGGGTTCTCTGTATTGTTGGTCAGGATTTTTGTTACTACTGGTCCCACCGTTTGGCCCACGAAGTCAATATCCTTTGGGCAGGACATGTCATCCACCACCACAGCGAAGAATACAATTTGGTAGTGGCCCTCCGCCAAACCGGACTCGGTGGGATTGTCTCTTGGATTTTTTATGTTCCTTTGGCTCTAGTCGGATTCCATCCTTGGATGTATCTTGCTAGCGGACAAATCAACCTAGTGTATCAATTCTGGGTTCACACCAAAGCTGTGGGTAAAATTGGAAAAATTGGAGAATACCTTCTTTCCACTCCTTCCCACCACAGAGTCCACCATGCGATTAACCCCATCTATATAGATAAAAACCACGGTGGGATCTTTATCATTTTTGATCGTATGTTTGGAACCTTCCGCGAAGAAACAGAACCTTGTGTATATGGAACAGTGAAACCCCTTCGTAGTTTCAATCCTGTTTATGCTAATTTTCATTACTACTGGGAACTCATCAAACAAGCAGCGAGTGCTCCCTATTTCTTAGATAAAATTAAGGTCTTTTTCAAACCGCCAGGTTGGTATCCAAGAGAAGGCACAAAACCTTCTGGATTTTTACCCATCCCGGAAGTCAGTCCCGAGTCCTTCCATAAGTACGATCCGAAACCAAACACCGAAGTAAGAGCTTATACAACCACTTGGTTTGTTCTGGTTCTCCTTTTGTCTTTTGCCTTCCTTCTCTTTGTGGGAAAATTCGCTTTGATTTCCCAAATCCTTGTGACCGTTTGGGTGACCCTTTCTTTACTCGCCATCAATGCCCTCATTGAAGGGAAATCCTGGGCCGGAGCCATGGAAATCACAAGGCTTCTGTTTGGATTTCTTGTCATTGGTTACTTTGATGTGGGCTGGGCCTACTATGCGATTGGGATTGTTTGCCTCCTTGTTGCAGGAATCTACCTCTACCGTACGAGCGGACAAAAAGCCCAAGCCGCTTAGCCGCCGTTTTCTCCGAAAGATCCGAACAAACTTCCTTCCTACCAGAAAGATTCTGGTAGGAATTTGTGATTTCCTAAAGTAAACACTGTTCTCTAAACATTTTCCTTACGGAAAAACGGATGACCTAAAAACCACTCTCAGTGTTATGTCACATAAATGCCATGAATGAGGCGGATTCACCGATCGTTCCCCTTGACCGAACGAGGCCCCGTGAGAATTTGGCATTGCACCATAGTTTTTGAGGCGAAATGAGATGAAGCGAAACCGAAGTTACTATATCATTCTAGTCCTAATCCTGTTTGTAGTGACCTACTCCGCCTATGCGGCCTACCAGAAGCAAAAAAATGGTCCTGTTTTTTTGGACAACCATGTCTTCCAACGTTATAACGAGCAGTGGGGACTTTGGGTCGACCTAAACGCCGAGAGAAAAAGCCTTCTCGAAAAAGCTTCCGAGTTTGGAATCCTAGCCCAAGAGGTGATGGAGATCAACAACCTAAAAGAAGCAGATCTAAAACGTTTGAAACGCTCTATATTTTTTCCTTACTCAGCAGAATACATGCGGGGACTCCAAGAAAAGGAACTCTTTCGCGAAACTGTTGAATCTCCCATTGACCAATTCATTTGGCCGGTTCTTCCCAATCACAAATCTCGAATTTCTTCTCGGATTGGAAGGCGTTGGAACACCTGGCATACGGGTTTAGACATTGCCATTCCTAAAAACTCCATTGTCCTTGCTGCTGCCGACGGGGTGGTGGAAGAAGCAAACCGAAGTGGTGACTATGGTTTGGCAGTCAAAATTTACCACCATGACATGAACCACTTTCATACCGTTTATGGACACAACCAAGAGTTACTTGTGAAACCTGGCGATGTAGTTCGTAAAGGACAAATCATTGCATTCTCTGGAAATACAGGGAAGTCAACTGGTCCTCATGTTCACTTTGAAGTTCGATTCCATAACGTGTACCTCAATCCAGAAAACTTTCTCACTCCGTATGAAGAAGGTGTTGCCACAAGCATCGTAGGATTTGCAGACTAAGTATTAGTGACGAACCTGACAAAGAATAGTTGGACGGACGAAATTTTCGACCGTCTGACAACCATCATACCAAAAGCTCCAGGCCTTGCCTGTTTTGATTTCGACAACACACTCATCCGTAACGACTTTGGTGAAAAAATCATGGAAGAACTCCTTCATGATGGACTTATCTACGTACAAAAAGATCTATCTGATTTTTTTCGTGATAAAGAAACATGGAAGGATCATACCAAGTTAGAAACTACCGAAAAAGAAAGATTAATTTGGGAAGAATACAGCTACCAACTTAAAGAATACGGAATCGAAACGGGATACCGTTGGACTAGTTTTATCTTCCAAGGAATGAACCAAAACGAATACTATGAAGTGTCTAGACGCACTTGGGAAAGAGTCAACATTCCTAACAGTGATTCGGGTGTATTTCCACAAGTGGAAATGAAAGACCTCATTGGTTATTTAAATTACCACCATTGGACTGTTTATATTGTGACTGCTTCCCCAGAACCTGGAATTGCTGCAGTTTCCCATTTTTTTCCTGTAGAAGAATCCAAAGTGATCGGGATGAGACAAGAGTTAGGTGAAGATGGAAAATACTCACACAAACTGATTGAACCTTATACCTATGGGGATGGAAAAGTCAAAGCCATAGAAGAAAGGATTGGTGTGTATCCAGACTTAGCTTTTGGAGATTCTTTTAATGACTATCCTATGCTTTGCCGGGCCAAACAAATGGCAGTGGGCATCAACCGTGACAATCCTGAATTTGCCAAAGCTTGTTCCGAAAAGGGAATTTATGTCCAACCTTATTTTACCTTTCCACCAGTATTCACATGAACCGACTCTATTTAGTATCTAATTCCATTGGGAATGACGCCGACATCCCTCCTCGCACCAAAACCTTATTAGAAGAAGCCGACTGGATCATTGGTGAGGAACAAAGAACGACCTCAACGATACTGAAAAAGTTAGGAATCGCAAAACCATTTGATCTACTCAACGAACACACTTCTCGTAAAGAGATGGATGAAATTGGGATGAAACTGGCGACTACAAAAAGAACCTGCCTCATTTCTGATTCAGGAAGTCCAGGCCTCGAAGATCCAGGCAAATGGCTTGTCCCTCTGGCATGGGAAATGGGTGTGGAAGTTCGTTCGGCTCCAGGTCCAACAGCCCTCGTCGCAGCCCTCACAAGTTCCGGATTTGCCACCTCCCCCTTTCTATTTTTGGGATTTTTGCCACGAGAAGAAAAGGAAAGAGAAAGGACTCTCAAACAATACTTGGGTCTTGGGATCACCATTGCCTTTTATGAAACCGCCTACCGAGCCAAACACTGCTTAGAAACCTTGTCAAAAATTCTCCCAGGCGACCGTCAGATTTTTCTTGCCCTTGGGATTTCCATGGCGAGCGAAACCAGCTACCGAGGTTCGGCCAAAGAAATTCATAAAAAATTTCCACAAGGCCTAAAACTCCCCCCGGTCTTTGTGATTGAAGAGAAAAAAGAAAGGTCGAAACGATAGTTTCTTGACAGTACCTCTGTTATATTGGACGCTTGGACAATGGTAAGTAAAGTAGAGCAACCGAGTGACGGAATAGACCAATTGATTTCAGAATCAGGCGATTATATAACAGATGTCGTCAAAGAAAATCTGAAACTCATCCGCCATACAAAAGGTTTTTCTTTGGACAAACTCGCAAACCGATGTGGTGTGAGCCGCGCGATGTTATCGCAGATCGAACAAGGAAAATCGGTACCCACAATTTCTGTGTTATGGAAAATTGCAAACGGACTCAACGTTCCTTTTTCCGAACTCCTTAAAGAAAAGAACCAAGACGGAATTCATATCCTCAAAGCAGAAAACTCAAAAGTATTGTATTCCAATTCCAAAGTTTTTGCAAGTCGCGCACTGTTTCCCTTCCTTGGAAATCGTAAAACAGAATTTTATGAACTGATTTTAAAACCAGGTGGACATGAAGTTGCAGAACCACATAAAACAGGAACCACTGAAAACTTGGTTGTTGTTTCCGGCAAACTACGGTTACGCGTTGGTGAAAAAGTTGTAGAACTTGACCAAAAAGATTCTGTGTTTTTTAAAGCTGATGTTTCGCATGAGTATTCCAATCCCACAGACCAAGAAACTTTAATGTATCTTGTTATGGATTACACGGACGAAATAGGTTAAGATTGGAATACAGAGAACTCAAAGTCAATTTACCCAAAGAATTATCTGACAGTTTTTACGAACTGTTGGATACATTACAATGTGCTGGTTATTACGAAATTTTATTTGATGGAGAAGCTCCCAAAGAAAAAGACCAGGGCCTAATCCGAGACAATACCAACATTCGAATTTATCTTCAAACCGATGAAATAGACAAAGAACTAAAGGTTCTTATCTTTTTAAAAATCCATGCTCCAAATAATTCGAATTCAGAATCTCGAAACATTGAAACTCGAGACTACGAAGAAGCTTACAAAGAATATTATAAACCATTTCCGATTGGAACCAAACTTTGGGTGATCCCAACTTGGGAAAAAAATGAACCGGATACCATCAAACTTTGGAAACCAAACGGTGGGATTCCCCTCTTCATCAATCCAGGTGTTGCATTCGGAACAGGACACCACGAAACCACCAAACTTATATTAGAGTATTTAGATGAACTTTATACTAAGGGTGAGTTCCAATTTTTATCCGCTTGTGATGTGGGAACGGGTTCAGGAATTTTATCCATTGGCCTTGCTAAATTCGGAGTATCCAAAATTTTTGCTTTGGACATTGATCCCAATGCGGTGAAAGCAGCTTGGTCCAATTGGACGGAGAACGAATACCCAAAGGGATTTCAATTTAGTGTGGAAGAATCCGGAATCGATAATCCCAAGTTATCGAATTTCAAATATGATTTAGCGATTGCCAATATTACCTATGCCGTATTATCACAAAACATTCGTCATCTGGCAAAAATTGACGCACCAAGAATCATTTTTTCTGGAATCATCACTGAAAAAAAAGATCAGTTCTTAGGTTTATTACAAAGCCATTTACCAGGCAAACTCCTCTACTCCAAAGAATGGAATGAATGGTGGGTTCTCGACTGGGTTCGTAACTAATCTTTATTTAAATATTTAATTAAACTTACCTGGTTTCCCCTATCGTTGTATTCGATACGATCAAAAACAGACTTTGTCATTAGAATTCCACGTCCATGTTGCACATGGGCTTCGTTCATTGCTTCTATTGATTTTTCCATATGTTTTTTATGATCAAAACCACGACCTTCATCTGTGATTCGATAGGCTACGTATTCTTTGGTAAATGAATATTCGATTTTGACTCGTTTTTGGCTATAACGCGGATCTTCTTGTCTTTTTTGTAAAAACTCTAAATAATTTCCATCGATGAGGGCCTTCGACTTTTCATCAAAACTAATATTTAAATTTCCATGTTCCACTGCATTGATTATAATTTCACGAACAGAAGATCTAACTTCCGTTTGCTCAATTGTATTTAAGTATTTTGCAAGTTGAGAAGTGATCTTTTGAGAGACAAGTTCCGCATTACGTAAGTAATTATTCATGGAAAGTTCAATTTTTTCTGATTCAATGAGTTGGATGATGGTGTCTTCATATTGAGAAGACATAGTAACAAGAACTTCTCTTGTTTCATCAAAGTCGATGTACTGCAATCGGCAATACATCTCTTTTGGTTCTTTTACATATTTTTGACCAAACTCTGTTTTGAAATTAATAATGGAACCTGTCATTTTTAAATCAGTAAGTTTGTCATTAACATACATCACATTATAATCTGATTTTTGATCCCTACCCATATAGAGTAAGTCTGTGATTTTTTTCCCACGTAAATCATCCAATCGAAAACCCATATGTTTTGATAGTGCCCTGTTCGCATTGATGACTTCAAAATTTTCGTTCATCATAAGAATCACTTCATCAGATCCTTGGAAAATTTCTCGGAACCGTTTTTCGGATTCTTCAATTTTCAATTTTGCATGCGAAAGTTCTCTTAGATTGTCTCTGAGACTTCTTGTAAGAAAGTTA
This sequence comes from Leptospira noumeaensis, assembly GCF_004770765.1. NCBI lineage: Bacteria > Pseudomonadati > Spirochaetota > Leptospiria > Leptospirales > Leptospiraceae > Leptospira > Leptospira noumeaensis. Next base: position 90,979 of record NZ_RQFK01000014.1, read on the forward strand.
ATTCTATCAGCAAGACCAAGTGACAACAAAATTGTTTGTAAGGCAGTTCCTATTTGGATGGTCCAACGTGTGATTTGGTTGTCTGGTAAAATACCCAAACTCTTCAATGAATACAAAAGAACACCCAATAGAAAAAAAGACCAAGAGATCAAAAAATACCGAGCCGCCCTGACATTGGATAAATAAGTAGAGGCACCACTAAAAACCATAATGAGAGCCGTCGGAACCGTTAGAAAAATGGCAGTCACCATCGCAATACGGTAATGAAGAAAAAACAAAAGTCCTGAAAAGAGAAATAAAATCCCTGTCCACACCCACATGATTTTTGAAATTTTTGGTAAGTGTTTTTTTAAATTGAGATAGTTGTCCGTAAAAAAGATTCCAGTGATACAAGAGAAACAAATAAAAAAAGGAAGGGAATAGTTTCCCCAAAAAATCCAATCCGGCCAAAGATACTGAAAGGCAAACCCGTTGTTAATCAAATGGAAAAAGAAAATGGAACTAATAAAAAATAGATAATAAAGATAACTTTTTTCATAAGTGAAGATATAGATAAAAAAGTTATAAGCAACCATCACAAACAAAATCCCATAAAACAATCCAAAGATCATTTGTTCTTTGTTCAATTGGTCATAAAACTCTCGTTCTGTCCATATACTAAGTGTTAGTGGAATTGTAGATTCGGATTGGATTCGTAAATAATATATGGAACTAGAACCCGGTGCCGATTCTAATGGATATACAGGATTTCTATAGTCCAAATTTCTTTTTGAAAATGGATGGATATCACCTAAGGTTCTCACAAGTGTTTTGGGAAGGTTGTTTCCAAAAATCTGAATTTCATCTAAGAGAGGAAAATCAAATACTAAATTCCAACGGATGAGTTCCTCTGTGGGATTTTGAACTTGCACCCGAACCCAAAATGTCGACCGAGAAAAACCCAAATTGGGTGAGGTGATTTTTTGAAATCGGGAATCGTTTGATCCATTGATGATACTTGTTTCTGACAGAGAGAGGTCTTTGTCTTCTAAAACCAGAACTTCTTGCCAAATCAGTTTTCCCGAAAGTTGGGGCGAAAGTACAATGGCGGATTCCGAAAACAAAATTCCCGGGAAAAATACAACGAGGCTAACAAAATAAATTTTCAAATGGCGGAAAAACAAAGTATAGATCTCCCAATTCGCTTAAAAAGACAAAGTTACTAGATTGTATTTTTCTAATTTTTCTAGCCTTTTTTGTTTCCTTTGTCAAAATAGGGGAAAGTTCTATGAATCGAAAAAGTTTCTTACAAAAGCTGAGCGCTGTTACCTTCGGGGCAGGATTGATCCTTCCCAAAAAAACATTCGGACAAACCACAACAGTTACGACTGCCGAAACCAAACCCAAGTCTAGCGGTGGAAAAAAAGCTGTCGTTCTCGGTGGTGGCCTCTCGGGACTCTACTCTGCCTATCTGTTAAAACAAACAGGGTATGATGTCACCATCATTGAAAGGGGAGAAAAATTAGGTGGGCGGATTGCCACCTATGAAAATGCAGAACTTGGAATCTTACAAGATTTAGGTGGAGAGTGGATTGGAGAAGGACAATCGGACATCAAAAGTTTGATCAAACAACTGGGTTTGGATTTAATTCCTTCTAATATTACAGACAGATTTTCACTTCAAAAATCGAATTCTGATTCATTAAAAATCTCATCTTCTTCTCTGGAAACCTTGGACAAGGTCATCGAACTCCATAAGTCTCTGGGAAACACACAAAAACAAGGATTGGACAAAATCAATTTTTCATCCTATGCCCGCTACCAAGGATTAACTGAAGAAGAAATTCGTTCTATGAACGAATTATACCGAGTCATCTTAGGTGCCGATTTAAATCAAATTTCAAGCGAATCTGTGTTAGATGACCTTTCGGCTTTCCAATCAGCTTTGAAACCAAAATTTCAAGTGCGTGGTGGAGCTGAACGAATCATAAAAGAACTATCTAATTCTTTACGAAACCAAGAATTCATTTTAGGAGAAACAGTCACAAAGGTTTCTCAACAAAAAAACCAAGTTACCGTAGAACTGTCATCTGGACGTTCCGTAAAGGGAAGTTTGGTAGTTTGTTCTCTCCCTTCTGCTGCGGTTCTGGATATCAAATGGACACCGGGTTTACCAAAGGATTTGATTTACTCTGCCCTTCGGATGCAAACGGGAAAAATATCCAAAAACTTAAGTTTGGTCAAATCCAAAGATTCCTTGTCGAAGTTATTTTTATCCACCAACACGGCCGCAGAAACCTTATATGTATCAGAATCTGCCATTGGAAACAACGTAACTGCTGTTACTTCCATAAGCACAGGAGATAGAGCTTCTTTATTCGAAAAAGGTAGTGATCGTCAGAAAAAAAATCTAATGACCTCTTCCTTAGAAGAAGTAAACGATTTGGAACTTATCCTCGATTCACCTTTTATCTTTCATAGTTTCCAAAAATCAACGGGAAGAGCGGGATTTGTTTCTTTGTTTCCACCGGGTAGTTTTGGAATCAAAGATATTTGGGCCGAACCTTTCGAAAGAGTCTTTTTTGCAGGAGAACATTTGGCATTCCATACGGGAAGTATGGATTCTGCCGTTGCCTCTGCCATCCAAGCCGTCAGTAGAACATAAACTTATGTGTTTTTTAATCCGAAGAGAAACCTTAATGGTTTTATCTTTCGGATTAAAAATTCATATAGAAAAAAACTGCCACCTAACACCACCATTATATGCAGTGAAAATTTAGTCCACAAACTCCAATCCAAATTCCGTATCCAAAATGCATACAGGAGAGAGATGGGATGGTGGACTAAGTAAATGGGGAGACTTGCCTCAATCAAATAAGATCCTAATTTACCTTCTTTGTTTCCGAATGTTTGCAATACTGATACAAGAAAACTAGTCCACAGGAAGGGAGACAAAACCCATAAAAAAATATGAAATCCCCTAATCCAAACATTCACATATTGAAAATAGATCCAAAGCGGATCTTCAATTTCCATATCTTTAAATAACAAATACACAACGATAGCCCAAACAAAAATCGCCAATGTTTTGGTATTGGAATGGTTATTTTTTTGGATTAATATGGTTTTCCAATGATAAGTGAATATTCCTGTTAGAAAAAATGAAAACTGGAATACAAAGGTGAGTTTAAAAATCCCGTAATAGGATTCTCCTTTTGAAATTTGTGAATGTGAGAAAAATACAAAAAGAAAACAGATAGATAGAAGAAATAAATATCTAGGAAGTCCACTTTGAATTTTATCCCAGATCTTAAGAGTAAAAAAGGATTTAGGAATCAAACTATAAAGAATGCTAAAACAAAACAAATCAACTAAAAACCAAATATGGGAATGTTGGAAATGATCCTTGGTAAAAAAATATTCCAAAAAAGGAAGAAGTTCTAACTCTTTTGTTTTTATTTTTTCTGTGAGATAATATTGAATGGGTGCTAAAAAAATCAGTCCAAAAATCGTAGGTACCAAAACTCTTTTGAATCTTGCTTCCAAATAAAACAAAGATCCTTTTTTTTCCCAGACCATAGCGGAAAAAAAACCGGAAATCATATAAAACATAGGCATCCGATAACTGTGGATCCAATAACAAAAGTAGGATAGAACATCACTCCTGTTTGTATCCTGAATGGCATATTTGATATCCGAAGAATACACAATGGCTGCATGGAACACAATTCCAAGTAAGAGTGCAAAGGATCGTAAATTATCTAGGTAAACCAATCTTCCCATTCTTACAACTTTTCCTTGACGAAGAGAAAAAAACAGATTTTTTTAAACTATGACGGAAAGTCCCTCGGATTCATTTTTCTCCGATGTGAGTGATGAAGAAATTGCTCGAGAAAGAAGAAAAGCAAAAGAGTTAAAAGCCAGTGCCTGGTGGAAGAACAAACGTTCTTCTGGGATTTGTCATTACTGCGGAAAAAAATTTAAAGTAGATGAACTTACGATGGACCACCTAATTCCAATCATACGAGGAGGAAAATCAGTGAAAGCTAATTTAGTTCCTGCTTGTAAAGAATGTAATTTCAAAAAAAAACACAGCTTACCTTTTGAGAAGGAGTTCTTTTCCTAATGGACATGAAGGATTTAGGATTTCAAGGAGATGACTTTCTTCCATCCAGAGTCACAGAAGAAATTGATCTTGTAGATGAGAAGGGAAACAACTACCAGTGGGAAGTGTTTTATTCCTTTTCACAAATGGGAAATGATTATCTTGTTTTCCTTCCTTCCACAGAAGCGGAATTTCAATTTGTCAATGTTGAAATTGATGATCCTGATTCCGATGTCCCCGGATACATTGTTATGCGAATTGGACAAGATGAATCCGGAGAGGAAATTTTAGAAGAAATTCTGGATGACGACGAATTAGAAGAAATTCGTGAATATGTGGAAGATGAAATTGGGATTGTTGGACAATTTCTCAACCGGGAGGAATGACAAGAGTTTCCCCTTTACTCACCACTTCTGATTTTTGATTGGTCCAAACAATTTTCATTTTCACAGCTTTCAATCTTTCTACTTTTTCCACAACTTCCACAGAACATGTGATTGTATCTCCAAAATATACTGGTTTACGAAACTTAGTTGTGGTTTCTAAAGCAACTGTTCCAAGTCCAGGTAGTTTCATCCCAAGAACTGGTGCCAGTAAAGAAGCAGCAAGACCTCCATGAGCAATCCTTGTTCCAAAGTTTGTTGTTTTTGCATACTCTTCATCGACATGAAGTGGATTAAAATCTCCACTGATCCCTGCAAATAAATACACATCTGTTTCCGTAATGGTTTTGCTAAAGGATGCAGAATCTCCTATTTGGATTTCTAAAAAACTTTTACCCTTTTGGTACATTTGAATTTTCCTTGATAATTACTTTTTTAGGCGAAAAGGCAAAGTGGTAAAATACACCTTCGTTTGGATTAAAAGAACATTCTACCTCGCGGCCATTCATCTGACTACATAATGAAAAAATAACGGAGAGCCCAATGGATTCCGCTTTTCTAAAATTTAACCCTGGAGGAAATCCCACTCCGTTATCTCTGTATTTTAATTCATAATTGAAATTATCCGTGACAATAAAATCAATTTTGATCAAAGCATCTGGTTTGCCACCGACAAATGCATGTCGAAAACTATTGGTCAACATCTCCGTGATCATAAGTCCCATAGGAATCGCATCCACAATATTAAATTCCAATTTTTGGATATCTAGTTCGATGCTAATATCTGTTCTCATATACATGAGTTTAATATTTTCAACAAGACTTGTGATATAATCCACAGAACTAAGTCCAGATAAGTTTTTACTACTGTATAATTTTTCGTGAACAAGAGCAATGGCTTTGATCCGAACAATACTTTGTTCCAAAATATCAGCAGTTTCTCTTGGAGAGGAATAAACTTGTAGCTGTAAAAAAGAAATAATAACCGCTAAATTATTTTTTACTCGGTGGTGGACTTCTGTGAGTAAGGTTTCGTTTTCTTTCAGTGACCGTTCGAGTTTGGATTGGTTTTCCATATAACTCGTCATATCGGTAATGACAGCTACCGCTTTATTGGCACTACCTTCATTACTTGGTATAAAAAGTCGATGTTCTAACGCCCAGTTAATATGACCATCTAACTTTCGAATGCGATACAAAAGACCGGTATGATTCTCTTTTAGTTGGTTCATCCAGATATTAGTCATCCGGTCTCTGTCGAGTTCATGGACTCTTTCCATCAGTAGTTGCGGGTGGGTGAGGATTTCTTTTGTAGGAATGTCAAAAAGTCTGGATACTTGTTCACTCAGAAAATCAATTTTCCAAGTATCTAAATTGAAAACGATGACAGCATCTTCAATCCTTTCTAAAATCACTTGGAAAAGTTGGTCGGATTCTATTTTCTCAAAGAGTACCCTTTTTTGTCTGCGTAATTCACGAACGAGGAGGACAAAGATAATCGCAGCAGAGAGAGTGACAAATCCCCAACCTTTCAGACTTTGGAACTCACGAATGTCTTCGGTGGAGGCGAAGATTAGAGAAATCGCATAGTCTGAAAAGTAAATCCAGATGTAGCCGAATAACAAATAAAAAAATGCAATTCGGCCAGCTGCTTTCATTGACTATAAGAGATCCTGCAGAGACCCGAAACGCAAATGTACTGATTCCTCAATGGTTTTCCCCAACTGAGAATAATACTTCCACAACGTTTCTAATTGCGAAGGAACATAGTTTGAAAGTCGAGTGAAAGACATGAGATATTTCCCCACAAGATAATACGAAAGTAACTTTCGATCCATCAATTTTTCATCCGAAGAATAGTATTCTGTAGATTTATGGGTGTCAATTTCTGACAAAGAAAGGATCACAAAAACAGATAAAACGTCAGCAAAAGCAAATTCAACTGACTGCTGTTTTTTTCTGTTTGGTTCGCCGTCCATTGTTACAATGATATCAAACAGTACGTTTTGGATCTGATCAGAAAGTCCAGATTCATTGGTAATTTTCGAAAATTCCTTTTGAAACTTTTCTTTTCCAGGATATAAGGAAGAAATAATAGAACGTTGGATTTCGCTAGTTCCCCCTCCAATGGTGCCTAATTTTACATCTCTATAAAATCGTTCCACAGAGTATTCTTTCATGTACCCATACCCACCAAAAAGTTGGACAGAATCCTTTGCCACATCTTCTGCAATTTCAGAAGAGATGAGTTTTCCCAAACTGCTTTCTAAAGGCGAAGCAATGCCTCGATCTTTTCTTTCTGCAACCCAATAAATCAGCCTTCTTGCTGCTTGGATGTAAACCCAGTTACGAACTAAAATATCACGCATTCCATAAAAGTTAGAAATCGGTTTTCCAAATTGAACTCTTTCATTCGCATAACGAAGCCCTTTACGAAAACAAAATTCCATAGCACCGGCAAGACCCGCTACAAAAACGGTTCTTTCCCATTCTAGGGTTTCTTTTCCAATTCGCATAAACCCAGTATTGATTGGCCCAAGTAAATTTTCTTTGGGGATCACCATATCTTCGAACACTAGTTCGGCGGTCATAGAAGTATGATGCCCTAATTTTTTTAGAACCTTACTTACTTTAAACCCAGGAGTATTATTTTCTACGATAAAGGCAGAAATACCCATTGGCCCTCTTCCTTTTTCAGAAGTCCTAGCCATGACAACAAACACTTGTCCTACGGGGCCATTGGTGATGTACATCTTTGTACCGTTTAATTTCCAACCACCTTCTACTTCTTCTGCTTTTGTCAATAGAGAAGCTGCATCCGATCCAGAAGCTGGTTCTGTCAGTGCAAAACCAGCCATCCATTCCCCAGTAGAAAGTTTCGGAAGGTATTTAGATTTTTGTTCCTTTGTGCCTTGGAAAACAATCGGTATGGTTCCTATGACTAAATGGGCAACCCAAGAGAGCCCCATTCCACCATCTAACGAACCAGATGCGAATGCATCAGTGGCAATAGAACATTGTAAACAACTGGCTCCTTCACCGCCATATTCGGAAGGGATGGTAAGCCCAGTGAGGCCTGCCTTACTAAACTCTTTCCACAATTCGTCTGACCAAATTTCTTTTTCATCACGTTCTTCCGCAGACGGAAACACTTTGTCTTCCGAAAATTGAAATACAGTATTGTAAAAACTTCTTTCCTCCTCATTTAGATAGGGATTCAGTTTCGGGTGTATCATTGGTAAATTCCTTCAATTTGTTTTGAAAATACATCCGAAATGACATTTCGCTTCATTTTCAAAGTTCTTGTCATTTCGACGTCGGGATCAAAGGGACGAGGTACCACATAAAAATTGTTAGCTGGCACTGTTTCGAATCCTTTGAATCCGTTTTCTCTAGATATAATTCGTGAAATCTCAGCTCGGTACAATTCCCGAACTTTTGGATTTGAATTCCATTCTCCAGCTTTTTCCTTGGAAATTCCTGGGATTTTGGATTCTACTGCTTCGAAGTTTGGCACAATGAGTGCGCCGAGAGTTTTTTTATCATGACCCACAACCATCACTTGGTCGATGAAAGGTGAAGTTAAAAGTTTGTCTTCGATTGGGATTGGTTCTACGTTTTCTCCACCTATCAGTGCAATGGTATCTTTGGATCGACCGGCAAACACTAGTTCACCTCTATGAGAAATCATCATCAGATCTCCCGTATCAAAAAATCCTTCGGAATCAAATACAACTTGGTTGAGTTCAGGTCGTTTATAGTAACCTTTTAGAATTTGTTTGGATTTGATCCAGAGTGTTCCTTTGGCACCAACTTCGGTTACAATCTTACCTGTATCATCTTTCAATCGAATTTGATATCCAGCAATGGGAATACCAACTGTTCCTTTGGTGGGTTTGGTATTGGAACGAATGGAAACAACAGCAGAAGTTTCAGTCATTCCATATCCTTCTAGAACTTTGAGTCCAATGGCAGATAAAAATCCATCCACAACACTGGGTAGTGCAGAACCTGCAGAAATACAAATTCGGATTCGACCACCAAGAGCTTTATGTATCGCAGAAAAGATTTTAACACTAATGAGTTTTAATGGAGACAAAAGTAACAAAATAAAAAGTGCATAGGTTCTTTTGATCAGTGAAACCAATATATTTGGTTTTTTGATTTCAAATTCAAAACCAAAACACATCGCATAATAATGAGCCCAAGTGGAACCTAGTTTCAAAAAGAAATGGAATAATTTTTCTTTGAACCCACCTTCTTTGGCAACTTTCGCAATGATTCCATTGTACACAGATTCCCAAATCCTGGGAACAGAAGGAAATATAGTAGGTCTAAAATCTCTTAAATCATCTTTGAGTGATGACATGTTAGAAACTAAAAAATCCAATCCAAGAAAAATCCCTGCATATTCAATGGCTCTTTCAAAAGCATGCCATGGAGGAAGTAAACTCACTGCATTGTCATTGGAATTCATATCCAATCGTGAAATTGTATTTTGAATCGCAGTGATCCAACCTTTTTGGGACAACATCACTCCTTTCGGATTTCCAGTAGTTCCTGAAGTATAAATCAATGTGGCGAGAGAATCCGGATCTGTTTGTTTGATTCTTGATTCTAACGTTTGTTTGCCGATCTGACTCCATTTTTCTTTTCCTTTGGTAGCCAGTGCCAAAATGGAATTTTCACCTTCATACAAATTTCCTTGGTCTGTTTCCAAAATAAAAATTTGTTTTAGATGAGGAAGTTCACCAATTAGGTCATCGATCCGTTTTTTATCCTTTGGTTTTTGCACCACGAGGTATTTGGCTTCTGAGTGGTTTAAAATATAGAGAATCTCTTCTCGAACAATGTCAGTTCCACGGGGCACCACCACGGCACCAGAGACCAAAATGGCCATATCAGTTCGTAGCCAGTTGACAGTGGCATCGCAGAAAAATCCAATCCGGTCTCCCACCTCTACGCCGAGATCGATGAAACCAAGAGTCAAGTGGTCGACAAACTGCTTCAAATCTCCAAAACTGATCCCAGGAAATTCGCTGGCAGAGTTTCGTTTCCGAAAGGAAACTTTATTTGGCAGAGTTTCTGCAACATGAGCTAGGGCTTGGTAGAGGTTTTCGTAGTTTTGGGTCATTGGTTTTTGCCTTTTCGTAAGAAACTTTTACGGAAATGTAGGGTGTATAAAAAACCACTGTTCGTTTTTTGCAAGTTTTTTCTTATTTTTGACAAACTTTTCAGATAGGTAGGGCATAATTATGTTCTTTTGGATTCACGACGGGCGGATTTTACCGACAGCCCCACCCATTCCCTCAGACCGGGTGCATAAAATCCATCCCGGGAGCAAAAGTTCCCCCATTTCGGCTGAAGAGACCGAATCCCAAAACCCGCAATCCTCGTCTTTTTTACACCGTTCCCCCAGAGATGTTTATCAGGAATCGGCTGGGCCTACAGAGAAAACCGTCTACTTTCTCCGCGAAATCATGTCGGCTCCAACTCACACCCTTCCCTCCACCGAAACCATAGCCCGATGTCTGGATTTTATGTTAGAAAAACGGATCCGCCATCTCCCCATCACGGATACTCACGGAACCCTCGTAGGATTTGTATCCGACAGAGACATTTTAGAAAAAAGTAAATCCTATGAAAGGGACTGGCCTGTTTCCGATATCATGACCAAACGAGTATTAGTTGGATCTATGAATTCAGAAATTCGAGGAGTGACGAAAGTTCTTTTGGAAGAAAGAATTGGATGTATTCCTGTCGTAGATGACGATAATCATCCTATTGGTATCGTCACAAGATCGGACTTACTCCGTTTGTTACTTAAGTATCCAAATTTGAACATCATTGTTTAAGGAAATTTATGATCTGGGATTTATTTGTTCTTATCTTTTATTTTATGATCGTTTTTTACTTTGGATTTCATTTTGCGAAAAACACAGAAAAAGAAGAAGACTTTTACTTAGCTAAAAAAGAAATCCATTGGATTTTTCTTTTGTTGTCTCTTGTGGCAACGGAAACTTCCAGTTTAACTTTTTTAAGTATACCTTCATTATCTTTCAAAGGTGATTACCGGTTCTTAGAAATTGCCTTTGGATATTTGATTGGAAGAACAATTGTTGCTTTGTATTTGTTGCCATCTTATTTTTCAGGAAATACCATTTCAGTTTATGAATATATAGGAAACCGATTAGGAAAATCTCCTCAAAAAACCATGTCTTTCGTTTTTACCATCTCTCGTTTGCTCGGTGATGGAATTAGGTTGTACATTAGTTCCTTACCAATTGCTTTTCTATTGGAAAGGATGGGACTTAAACTTTCGCCCGAAGTTTTAGGAATGATTGCCCTCACCACACTCAGCATTGTCACCATCATTTATTCAGTAGTGGGAGGATTTCGAGCCATCGTTTTTACAGATGTACTCCAATGGTTTATTTATATCTTAGGTGGGATTTTTGCTTTGGGACTTCTTGTTTACAAATTAGAAATTCCGCTCCAAGAAGGAATGTCTAAACTCCAAACTTTAGGGAAGTGGAATTTATTTGTATGGGATTACCTAGCCAGTGGTGATAATAGTTATTTTTTCGTCTTTGCTCTGATAGGTGGAGCTTTTATTTCTATTGGTTCTCACGGGACAGACCTTATGCTCGTACAAAGAGTCATTGCTACCAAAAATTTACTCTCTGGTCAAAAGATTCTAATTGGAAGTGGGATTGTTGTGATTCTACAATTCATTCTTTTTCTATTGATTGGATCTCTACTTTATCTTTTTTACCAAGGCCAATCCATCACTCCTGACAAAGTCTTTAGCCAATTCATTGTGAATGAAGTTCCGTCCCCACTTCTCGGAATCCTTGTCGCGGCCATCCTTGCCAGTGCCATGTCGACTCTCAGTTCCACCATCAACTCCCTTTCTCTTACCTGGGCACGTGATTGGGGAATGGACAAATGGTTTTCTCCCAAATCCCTATCCTTATTTTTTGGAGTCACATTATTTGTTTCTAGCCTCATCCCCTACTTTCTCATTCAAACTTGGGAAAAGGGATTATTAGAAATGGGTCTCACCATCTTCTCTTATACACTGGGGCCTTCCATTGCTGTGTTCTTTTTAGCGAAAATAAAAAGAGACCTGCCTGTTTCCGGTGGAGTTTTTTCGGGATTTTTTCTCACAAGTATCTTAACCACTGTGGCCATTGGAGTGGGATTCAAAATTTCCTTTACCCTCCTCATCCCCATCGGTTTTGGAACTTTGATTTTTCTTGTTCAAATTTCTCGATTCTTCTATAAAAAAAATTGACAGAATGACTCCTATTAGTTCGTCTAAAACTTAAGAATGAAATTGTCTGCTAACATCCAGTTGCTCCTCCTCCTCGAACTAGTATAGATCGAGGGAGACAGTGCTGTGTGACAAAGCCCACTCCCATCCGGGAAGCGGGCTTTTTTTATGTTTGCTCCTCCCGGCGTTAGTGGCTGCGGATTCGGAGGAACCATGAAACCAAAACAAATCAAAATCCAAGACGTTACCTTAAGGGACGGAAACCAAGCATTACGAAAACCTTGGACATTAGAGGAAAAAATCGAAGTCTTCGATTTGCTTGTTGCATTGAATGTCGATGGGATCGAAGTGGGATTCCCTTCTTCCAATGAAACAGAGTTTGAGGCAAGTAAAACCTTAGCAAAACGAGCACCTGCTGGTATGCCCATTGCCGGACTTTCTCGTGCCAATGAAACAGAAATCAGTAAAACTTGGGAGGCCATCCAATTTGCTAACAGACCGAGAATGCACATTGTATTTCCTGTAAGTGATTTTTCGATCCGTCATGTTTTGAAAATATCCGAACAAGAAGTTATTAGAAAAATTCATAATTCCGTTTCGTTTGCAAGATCCATTGTAGGACCGGATGTGGAGATTCAATTTTCTGGAGAACATTTTGGTGATGCCATTGAAAACTTTGCGTTCACAAAGGAAGCATTCCTTGCAGCAATCCAAGCGGGTGCAAACATCATTAACTTACCGAACACAGTAGAAAGATACCGCCCCATGGTTTTTGTCAATATGGTGAAAGAGATGAAAGATTTTATTGGAGAACGGGCCAAGGTCTCAGTTCACACTCATAATGATTTGGGAATGGCGACGGCTACGTCCGTAGAATGTGTGTATGTTGGTGCGGAACAAATTGAAGTGGCTCTTAATGGTTTAGGGGAAAGGGCGGGAAATACAAACTTGTATGAAACTGTCATCGCATTACACCAAAATGGCGAAACCTTAGGAATCAATTTCGATAGAATTTATCCAACAGCCAAACGAATTGCAGAGATGACAGGGATTCCCATTGGTGAAAAAACTCCGATCATTGGGGAAGATATTTTTTCACATAGATCGGGAATCCACCAAGATGGAGTTGCGAAGACAATCAAACAAACCAAAGGTGCTTACCGAACTTTTTCTCCTGAATTTGTGGGAAGAAATGATTCAGAAACCATTTCTTTTACTAACCAATCAGGTCATAGAGCCATCCAATTTTTGTTAGAAAAACGAGGAATCAAAGTTCCCGCAGAAGAAATCCACCGTTTGTTTGAAATAGCCAAAACAATCTCATCCAAAGAAAACAACAGAGAAATCACCGAAGCGGAGTTAGTGGATTTAGCGAGCAATTTGACGGTTTCCCTCTGAACAAGAGGGAGTTTCGTCCAGAGAATCTCTAGAGTTATTTCTCGCGAATCATTGACAAATCTTTGTCAATCTGCCATAATTTTGTTTGGTTTTTCCGGAGGTATTATGGCAGAGACTCTCATCAAACAGGCGAGAATTTTTGATGGAAGCACTAATTCATCTTTTGTAGGTGATGTGCGAATCAAAGACGGAATGGTTCAAACGATTTCTAAAACAGAATTGAATCCTAATTCTGGAGAAACCGTAGTTGATGCCAAAGGACTTTGGCTCACACCTGGATTTATAGATTTTCATACTCATTATGATGCAGAGATTGAAATGGCACCAGATCTTTCTGAGTCGGTTCGTCATGGAGTCACAACCATTTCCCTTGGAAGTTGTTCTCTTAGTTTAGCTGTAGGAGATCCGACAGATCTTGCTGATATGTTCAGCCGAGTGGAAGCCATTCCCAGAAAGAATGTGTTATCCATTTTAGAGAGTAAAAAAAATTGGAACTCCGCTACTGAATATAAAAACCATTTAAACAATATGCCACTTGGCCCCAATGTCACATCGTTTGCAGGTCACTCTGCCATCCGCGCTCATGTGATGGGACTTGAACGTTCCTTAACGAAGGGAGAAAATCCCACAAAACAAGAGTTAGAAAAAATGAACCAACATCTAGAAGAAGCACTAGATGCTGGTTTTATGGGTTTATCTATCAATACTTTAGTATGGGATAAAATGGATGGATCAAGATTTAGATCAAGACCTCTTCCTTCCACTTATGCAAAATGGAGCGAATATGAATATCTAAACAAAACCTTAAGAAAAAGAGGAAAAATCTTTCAAGGGGTTCCAAACGTTTCTACCAAAATTAATGTTTTGATGTTTCTCAAAGAAGCCTTTGGTATTTTTCGTAAACCTCTAAAAACCACAGTTATCTCTTTAATGGATGTTAAGTTTGATCCGGGTTTGTACAAACTTCTTAATATCATTGGTCGCATCACAAATACAATCTTTCGATCTGATTTTAAATTCCAAGCCCTTCCTGAACCATTCGATTTGTATGCCGATGGAATGGATGTGGTTGTGTTTGAAGAATTTGCTGCCGGTGCCAAAGCCAATCATATCGAAGATGAGTTGGAAAGAAAACAACTGATGAAAGACCCAAATTACCGCTCTTGGTTCAAACGCCAATGGACAAATTGGTTTTTGCCGCGTGTATTTCATAGAAACTTCAAAGAAACAAAAATTGTGGATGCTCCAGACAAATCGTTAATTGGAAAATCAATTGATGATGTTGCCAAAGAAAAAGGTGTACATTCTGTAACTGCGTTTTTAGATCTTGTATCGGAACATGGAAACAAAGTGCGTTGGTACACAGTGATGGCCAATCATAGAAAAGAACCGTTACAAAAGATAGTCTCTTATCCAGACATTCTTATTGGTTTTTCCGATGCTGGTGCTCACTTACGTGGGATGGCACATTATAACTTTCCCCTTCGGATGTTAAAACTTGTCAGAGATGCGGAACTAGAAAATAAACCTTTTATGAGTATGGAAAGAGCTGTCCACCGACTAACAGGAGAAATTGGAGATTGGTTTGGAATCGATGCGGGTTATATCAAAGAAGGAAAAAGAGCAGACCTCGTTCTTATCGATCCAACAAAACTAGACGACTCACTTGCGAAAGATGTAGAAGCACCCATGCCATTTATGGAAGACTTCAAACGTTGGGTTCGCCGTAACGATGAAACAGTAAAAAAAGTTTTTATCAATGGAAAACTTGCTGTCGACCAAGGAAAACCAGTTCCAAACCTCGGAAAGGAAAAAGGATACGGTAGTTTTCTCGCCTCCACCATCGGCAGATAAAAAATATTTCCAGTCGGATACGAGTGCGAAATTCGTCTAAGTATCCGACATGGAAATTTCTAAAAAATTCATAACATCTCTCGTTTTCCTGGGGCTAACCTTTAGTTTTACCCAGTGTTCCTCTGCCAAAGGAATGAAAAGAGAAAGTCAGAAAGATTTTTCATACGATGAAGCAGAACGTTTTGCTCCATCGGTGGCTGCGGCGCCTAAGGCAACTCCTTCGGCGGAGATTTCACAAAATACATCAAAACCAATTAAACGAATGATGGTGTATTCTGTGAATGTCAATTTACAATCCAAAGAAATTGAATCCAAAGTCACAGAAGTAATCAAACTTGCCGAGTCATTCGGAGGTTATGCACTCCAATACAGTTCGAATGGAAGTGTGAACTTAAAAATTCCTGCAGAAAAACTAAAACAGTTTTTATTTACCTTACGAAACCAATCACAAAATTATTCAGAGGAAGTTTCTGCTCAAGATGTAACAGAAGATTTTACTGATACAGAAATCCGTATGGAGAATGCTCTCAAAATGCGGATCCGACTTTTAGAAATATTAAAAACGGCGAAAACACTGGAAGAAACTTTGAAAGTGGAAGCGGAATTGAACAAAGTATCCGAATCCATCGAGAGATTTGAAGGAAGATTAAAATATCTTTCGAATGCAATCCAACTCTCTTCAGTGCATGTACAAGTTCGCCAAAAATGGGAACCTACCGTACAAAAAGAATACAAACCTGGTCCGCTAGGGTTACCTTTTTATTATCTCTATGTAGGTCTTGGAAAAGTGAAAGATGGAGTTCTTTGGCTTTTTGTCCAAGAAATTCCTAAGGAAAAAACAGAAATCCCTGAATAAAAATCCAATCAAATTGAACCTAGCTTAATTTAACCTAACTTCTATTAAATTAAGCTAATGGTAACGAACAGAACGTATCTCAACTTTAATTTTTGATGATACGTTCTGCGGAAACGATCATTTGTGATTTCATCCTTTCAATCACTTTACGATCTTTGGTTAAAGCATACAACCTGAGCCCACCCAGATAACTCATGTACAATTCATAACTGAGAGCCCTCACTTGGTCAGAACGTAAATTTGGAGCAAAGTTTAAAATACAAGTTTCCACAGTTTCCAAAACATGGTGGACGGCTTTATTTCTATACGAATCAAATTGACTCAAATGAGAAATTTCACCAGAAAATAGGGCAATGGGGCAATCCTTTCTAGAAGTATTCCTTTGGTTCCTAACAATGAAGTTGACCCATTTTTCGATGAAGTCAGACATATCACTGGCTTTGGCTAGAACCTTTAGCATCACAACACGTTGTTGTTCGGAAAGATAATTTAAATATTCAAACCCAATATCATCCTTTGATGGGAAATGATCGTAGAGAGTTTTTTTATAGGCGCCGGCCTTTTCTAAGATCTCGGCAATCCCTGTGGCTTGGAATCCTTTTTCGCGAAACAAAGCAAAGGAACTTTCTAAGATTTTTTGTTTGGGTTTCAAAATAGACACACTCCCGAAATTTCCTTTTATAAAATTTTAATTAGAATCACTTTTAGGATAAGAAAGGACTACATTTCCATTTTTATCTTTGATGAGAGAACGCCAAACCAATTTTCCCTCGATGAGTTCGATCTCCAAGGTTCCGTAGTTTTCGTCCCGAAATGCAGATCCAAGTTTATATTCAGAATCATATTCCAGTTGTAAAAATGGCAAAGGTAAATTTAAAGAACTCGAAGTCACTTCGACGAATTTGCGAGTTTCCGAGAAGGGGTATTCGTATATTTCCGCGATGTGGCGATCCCCAGAAAGAATCACTAAATCAGAAGTTTTGGCTGAATTCAGAATCTGAAACAACCTTTCTCTTTCCTTGGGAAAGTTTCCCCACTTCTCAAACGGTTGTTCGGTGGGAATTACCTGAACGCTGGAAACAAAAATCAGTAAGTCGGAAGGTTGGTTTAATTCCTCCTCTAACCATTTCCATTGTTCTTCCCCAAGCATAGTAGCGTCTTCGTTTGATGTTGGGCCGTATTGGCTTTTTCCCGTGAAATAAGACCAAAACTTTCGTTGCAAAGGAGAACGAAAAAACCGAGTGTCCGGAATCACTACGTGAATTTTTTTCTTTTTGAATTCTAAAAAGTAAGAATGAAAAATTCCGTTACCGTCTGTGGTTCCAAACTTCCTACCTTTTGGCATCAGGGAACCCATTTGGTTGATAAACACTTCGCGGCTCTTTTTTTTATCTTCAAACTCAGCACCACTGTCATTGATTCCATAATCATGGTCATCCCAAGTGGCTAGAATTTTAGATTCAGAACGAATGGTTTTCCATTCTGGTCTGGACAATTGTTTTTTGTAAGCTGGGATTTTTTCTTCGGCGACCAAACTATCGGCATAGATATTGTCACCTAACAAAAGAAGGAGGTTAAAGGACTCTTTTTTCCACTGGGATAAAACTGGACTTTCTTTGTCCTGATGCAAACAAGATCCGAACCCAATCCGCAAACGATTAGAGTCTTTTGCCTCAAGTGAAAAAGGAAATTGGAAAAAAGAAACCAAAAGTAAAAAAAATAAAACGAAGGGAAAAGGTTGTTTCATACAAATTCCAAAAATTGAAAAGAAAAAGATTCTTAGAATTTTTAGGAATGATTTCTCTCCCGTCAATCGGAAATCTCTTAACGCCCTCCCCTATAAAAACCTCTCATATAGGTGCTATCGGGTCTACCCATTGCATTTGAAGATCCGTAGATATTATTTCGCATTACTTCTCTCGAAAACATATTACGATACGTATACAACCGGTGGTATCTCGGATAATCCCACTTTTGAAAAGAAGTATTAAAGAGAACAACTTCTTGGTAATATCCATAATTGACATGTAACCCATAAATATATCCAGTAACAGGCCATTCCTCTGGAAAAAATTCTCCTGCCACTTCCACTTCCGTTTCTTGATACATATCCCTGACAGACCTTCTGTCTCCAATCGAACATGGTTCCATACGACTGGGAACTGGCCCTTCCATTAACACCAAACATTCCGAATTGTATCCATATTTTTCAGCATAAGCCAATTGTTGGTGCGGCCGTAAGTGTTTGGTATCATACAATCCACGAAGCGCCGTTTTTTTATCCAAAGTAGTACACTCGGAAATCCCAACTATCAGTATGGAAATTAGGAACCATATTCCTCTAGTTCTACGAAATGTGAATTTCATGTTAGCATTCTACTCGAATCTAACAGATATGCGATGGGAGGTTTCCGCAATTGCGGAAATTACCTAAAACGAAAAGGAACCGACCTTTATCCAAAACAAAGATACAGCTCCCATCGGTAAAAAATAAGTTATAGTTTTTTTACATTCAGTCGGTATGCACTGATATGTGAAGAAACCGCCAAACCTGAACACTTGTAGTTGTTAGGATCCACTAACCCGGAAGACTGAATGGTATATATTTTTCCCGTTTCTAAAGTCATTTGTTTGTTCACGCCTCCTGAGGAAGAATAAAGTTCCGTATTCCCATCCTTGAAGGCCACGATAAAATCAAACTGCTTCGAATTACAGTTATTAGATGTTAAGGTTTGCCTTCCTGAATTCCCTGAAACTTCATAAGAACCGGTTGTTGTAACAGAAAAAGAACCACTGGCCGCAACCACACTACAAATAGAAATGGAACCTTCACTAAGTTCAAAGGGAGTATTCGCATTTTCATTTGTCAGAAACTGACATGTGGGTGCAGTCAGAGCAGCCAGAACCAAGGCATCTGCCATTTTATCTCCGGTGAGTTTCAACCCAGAAATGAGACCCTCTTCTTTCTCTTCCGCACAACTCCATAAAAGGAGGGAAAGAACAGAAATCAAAATTAACTTATTCAACATCGGTAACCTACTAATTGTTTTTTATGTAGGTAAAAAAATCATTTGCCTGGTTCCATTTTATGAAAATTTTGGGCGCCTCGAGACGACCGCGCTTTCCGCTACAATCTTTTGCTCACGCAAAAGGATTTTCGCTCCAATCGCTGGCGCATGGATTCATTCTGAAAACCCACATTCTATATCCATCTCACAAGCAAATTGACTCGTATAACAGATATTTGAATTCGAACACCTGTGCGGCGAAGGCCCTCTGCAAGTTGAGGTTTCGACAAAGGCATGGCAGGTTCTGTTTAATTTTTCTTCTTCTGTCAGAACAATCATTTTTACCTGAGATTGAATCTTTAATGTTGGGTTAGATTTTAACACCGCACGAATCGGATAAAATCGATATTCATTCCCTGTTGTTTCCGTAGGAATTCCTTTGATTTCTCCAGAGTTTTTATCTAAGTAAATTCCCTCAGGTAAATTTGATTCGGAAACAAATTCAATTTCTCCCAAACTTCTTAAAACCCTCAGCGAATTCTCAGAAAATTTGGGAGCCTCTGGTGTGATGGACATTCCTAACAGAAAGGACATAGACCGAAGCATATAACGAAAGGAACCGAGACAGGGAATGGATATTTGATTGTTACCTGATGGGCTCCCCGAAGGAACAATCTGAAATGGTGAGTCAGAACAAAGAGTCACGGACACTGTAATTTTAGTATTTGTCACTTCCGTAAATTTTAAAAATTTGGAAGCACCTTCACCAAATATTTGTTTTTCGGTGACGTTTTCTAAATTTTTACCTTCGATGGAAAAACTAGAATTTTCCATGACCACACTCGGAGAAACAGAATCAACAGAATACACGCCCGCTGGCCTTAACCCAGGTTCCTCCACTGTTGTTTGGCCTTCTCCCGCGAGTGAAATCAGACCAAGTAAACTCACCATCCATGATCCATCTGAGTTTGGATCCTTGGCCGAACAACTAAGCAAAATAAGAAAAGATGTAACGAACAAACCAATCTTATAAGATAGAAATAGAATTATTTTTTTTGTCATATTGACCACCTCTACAAGAGAGAGGGGTCAAAAATGATAGATCTTGGTTTTAAAACTTAAAGTTTTATTTTATGTTGAATGAATCAATCGCAGGAAGCGGCCATCACTCTTGAAGCTCCGTTATTCGAAGATACTGCCACAAACGTATTTTTTCCAAACGTAATGGATTTCCATGCGATTTGCTCTGGGGCAAGTTGTGCTTTCCAAGTAATTCCATCTGTGGATGTCATAATCCGTTCGGTTCCATCTAAAGACACTGCCACAAAAAGACCATTCCCGTAAGTTACGCCATACCATGAGTTCTGTGCAACAGAACGTGGTGTCCAGGTGATTCCGTCAGAAGATGTCATCACCCGATTGGTTCCAGTAGAAGCAACAGCCACAAAAAGTCCATTTCCATAAGTTATGGAATTCCATTGGATAGCTTGGACATCATTCCGTGCTGTCCAAGTGATCCCGTCAGGGGAAGTAATAACTTTTGCACTCGCTAGAGCCACAAAAAGTCCATTTCCAAATCCAACTTGTGACCAAGGTTCTGTAGCAGGAGGAGTACGACTGGTCCAATTGATTCCGTCGGGAGATGTTATGGCCCTATCTGCACTATTACTAGCAACTGCTACAAACGTACCATTCCCAAAAGTGAGACTTTGTAATATTGGAGTTGGAGAAGTTCTGGTCGTCCATGTTGCTCCGTCAGGAGATGACATCACTTTCTCTGGTGTTGCAGAAGGAGATGTTGTCACAAAAAGACCATTTCCATAAGCAAGCGTAGTATATGACGTAGCTATCGGTGGAGTATGCCCCGTCCAAGTGATTCCATCTGACGAAACCATCACAGGAGTTGTTCCATTTGTAGCAATTGCCACAAAACGATTGTCCCCGTATTTGACTGCTTGCCACGAATTGGCTTCCGCTGGAGTGCGGATGGTCCAACTCAGTGTTTTATTTTGACATGCTAAGTTTTCTCCAGAGCTATTCGCCGATGCACCAAGCAAAAGTAATGCTAGGGAATCATTATTGTCTGACTTCGGTTCACAGCCAATTGCGGAAAAAAGAAACAAACTTGATAAAAGAACAAATAGGGAAAATTTTCTCATTTAAGAACACCAATATAAAAGTTAACGTTCATTATTTGAATATTCTAATGGAGTGTCAAATCGCAAATTTCCATTTAACATAAATTAGGAAAAACGGAAAAGATTCATTTTTTACTTATAAATCTTTGACTGATTTGTCTAAAATTTTGCTACAGATGGCTAAAAAGGCGGGGCTCCCACCTCCTTAACCATTGCCTCAAACGAACGGGTGTTTTCTTAAATGATTTGGATTAAAATCATTCCGAAGGCATAAATTTTTTCCACCAACGTTCCATTAGGTTAGGTTCACGCACTTTGACAATTTGGCCAAATTTGGGTGTGAGTAGGTCAATTTTATAAATCTCGGCTTGTTTCTCTAAAGATTCGGCAGGTTCATACCAACTATGCAAAGACAAATTGAACATCCCCCAGTGGACAGGAACCAGTTTTTTGCCTTTTAAGTCTAGATGTGCTTTTGCCGTTTGTTCTGGCAAAACATGCACCGCCTCCCACATCGGATTGTATTGTCCGTTTTCAATAAAGGTCAGATCAAACGGACCAAATTTGTCTCCAATGTCTTTAAAGTGCACATCGTATCCGGAATCCCCGCTAAAATAAAATCTTTCTTTTTCTCCAATGATTGTCCAAGAAGACCAAAGGGTTTTGTTTCCATTCATCCCTCTCCTTCCCGAAAAATGTTGGGCCGGTGTACAAACAATTTTAAGTTTCCCTAAATTCAAGGTTTGCCACCAATCAAGTTCGGTTAGGCGGTCATCACTCACACCCCATTCTCTCAAATGAGAAATAACTCCCAGAGGTGTGATGAACTTTGTAGATTTGGTTTTGAAAAATTCGATGGTTTTCATATCCAGATGGTCATAATGATCATGTGAAATGATGATATAATCGATGTTTGGTAATTCTTCTAATTTGACCACAGCATCTTGGAAACGTTTTACCATAAAACTGAATGGCGCCGCTGATTCAGAAAACACGGGATCAAAAAATAAAATTTTCCCTTCGATGTTTACAAGAAAGGTGGAATGCCCAAACCATATGAATTTGATACTTTCATCCGGTTTTAAAAATTCAGCAAAGTCTGGTTTTTCTTCTGGTAATTTAAGATCTGGTTTTTGGTGTTTATCTCCACCAAACATAAATTTAAAGAAAAGAGAAAAGAAGTTTTGGTTTCCTCTCATTTTCTCTAAAACATCTGGTCTACGGTTGACAAACTGGTCTCTCTCTTTGTCAAAATGTTTCGATGTTTTTAATTTTTCGTAATGTTCTCCGTCAGGATCTTTCCCGAAGGCCTTACAATCAAATACTGTGATGGCAATAAATAATACCAGTATCAGGGTGATTTTTTTCAAAACGATTCTACCTCTTCTAAGTGCAACTTTCTTTAGACTGAATCCGTCGATGAACTAAAAAAGGAATCCATCTTTTTAGAAAGGCTAGATCCTTTTTCCGGTTGCATTCACCTTACCATCCAATAGGTTGAAGAAAGGACTCGGTATGCCCAAATATCTCGCGCTCTATCTTCTATTCTTTTTTTCCCTTTCCTGTAATTCAAAACCCGAAGAAAATCGACCGCGAATCGCCAGTTTTCATGCCATCCAAGACGGGGAGATCATCAAAAAATCGGAAGGGGAATTGCCTTCCACAATTACACTTGCCAACGCCGAATATCGCAACTTAGGTGCTGGCCTTTCCGTTCCGGTTCGAATTTCAGTCGTTTGTGTTTCTTCAAAGGAAGCAAATTTTTCCTATCATTTTGAAACCGAAGAACAATCCGTCATCTATTCCGATTACCTCAAAAGCAAAGCAGCTCTCTATGGGGCCAAAAAATCTTATTCTCGTTTGAAGTATCTGGTAGAAAACCAAGCAGCAGCCGGAAAGGAACTAAACGATGCCCAAGTCCAATTACAACAAATGGCAGCATCGATGGAAGAAAATCTGAATCGTTTGCGGATGCAAGGAATCCCCATTGAAAAACTATCCAAACTAACACCTGGAAATATTTTGATTGTAGGAGATATTCCTGAGACAAAACTAAACCGAGTCAAATTACAATCAAAACTTCATATTAAGTTTTCCGCATTTCCAGGAGAAAAGTTCGAAACACGCGTTGATTCTATTTCCGACGTGATTGATCCAGTCAGCCGAACAGTCAAAGTCATCATCATTACAAAAAACACTGCAAACCAATTCAAACCAGGTATGTTTGGGACAGGACAAGTTGAGTTAGAAAACATTGAAGCACTTTCTGTTCCCAATGAAGCAATCATTCTGATTGGTGACACTAGTTATATTTTCAAACAAATTGATCCTTCTAGTTTCCAAAGAATCCAAGTGGAAACAGGAATCGAAACAGAAGATTACACGCAGATTTTATCTGGACTAAAAATGAATGACCGAGTGGTTTCCCATGGTTCTACATTATTAAAAGGACTAAGTTTCGGTTACTAATGGGCTTCATTCATTATTCACTTAAAAATTCGCCTGTCGTATTATTTTGTTTTTTAATGATTTGTGGATTTGGAATTTATTCCGTCACCCATCTTAAAATTGATGCTTATCCAGATGTTTCCGATACAGAAGTCATCGTCATTACTAAATTTGATGGCCGCGCATCTTCTGAGGTTGAAAAACTAGTTACCATTCCCTTAGAACGTGCGTTAACTGGGATTCCTGGTCTCACAACAACTCGTTCCCAAAGTATCTTTGGACTTTCTGTCATTCGTTTGACCTTCAAAGACCATACAGATGAATACTTTGCAAGAAACCAAGTTAATGAAAGATTAAAATCCATTCCATTACCCGAAGGAACTGAAGTTCCGGAACTAGGGCCTTTAACTTCTCCTGTGGGAGAAATTCTACGGTATGCCATAGAGGGAGATGGAATGCCTACGATGGAACTTCGAAGCATCCAAGACTGGGAACTTTCCCCTCGTATCCAACAAATCCAAGGTGTTGCCGATGTCATTACGTTTGGTGGTGATATCAAAGAATACCAAATCGAAATCAATCCAATCAACCAAGACAAATACAATGTATTCCTAAGAGATTTAGTTTTAGCGATTGAGGAAAACAATGCCAATACTGGTGGTAATATTTTTAAACACGGGAACCAAGCCATTCCTGTGCGAGCCTTAGGTGCTATTGAAAACGAAAAAGACATAGAAAACATCATCGTTACGGAAAAAAAAGACATTCCTATCTATGTGAAAGACATTGGAAAAGTAAGAGTCATTCCTCATCCACCCAAAGGAATCCTTGGATATCGTTTGAAATCAGGGAAAGAAGTTAACTCCGGTGTCCAAGGCATCATCATGATGCGAAAAGGAGAAAACCCAACAGAGGTTCTAAAACTCGTAAAAGAAAAAATCAAAAGTTTGGAAAGTTTTTTAAAGAATAAAGGAATACGAATCAGAATTTTATACGACCGCGAAGAACTGGTATCCAATACTTTAAAAACTGTAGTTCGCACCATGATGGAAGGAATCACAATCGTTATGATTGTCCTTATTTTTCTTTTGGGAAATTACAGGGTAGCACTCGCAGTTGCACTCACCATTCCATTCTCTTTATTATTTTCTTTTTGCCTCATGCATTTGATAGAAATTCCGGCAAACTTACTTTCTTTAGGTGCCATTGACTTTGGAATTATAGTCGATAGTTCCATAGTGATCATTGAAGGGATTATCACAACGATAGCCATCTCGTCTGCTACCAAAAAAAAATCATCACTTGATGAAATGATTCAGCGGTCGTCTGGCCATACTGAAAAAGAAGTCTTTTTTTCCATTGCTGTGATTCTTTGTGCCTACCTTCCCATCTTTTTATTCGAACGGGTGGAAGGAAAATTATTCAAACCAATGGCATTTGGTTTGGCCTTTACATTAATTGGAGCCTTACTTTTTTCTTTAACCGTTTTACCTGTAATTTTTTCAAAATTTTTCCAAGACGAACACCGTCGCCAGACAAAAGAATTTTTCGTATTAACGCATGCTAGGTCGTATTTCATCCAATTCCTTCATTCATTTTTGGAACATTCCAAAAAAATAATCTCTCGGATTTATGTAATAGTCATTCTCCTATTATGTTTTGTGTTTTGGGGACTAGGGACGGAATTTTTACCAGAACTCGATGAGGGTGCCATCAACTTTCGATGTAAGTTACCAACAGGAATTCATTTGGACAGAACGGCTAACGTTGCCAATTTATTACGGGAAGTTGTAGGTGAATTTCCTGAAGCAAAAGTCGTCATCACCCAGTCAGGAAGAAACGATGATGGAACCGATCCTTTTGGACCCAACCGAATCGAAGGACTCATTACTTTAGAAGATTATTCGAAATGGAAAACCGTAAAATCCAAATCGGAAATGGTAGAACTTTTAAAAGAGAAATTTGAACGTATGGTGCCTGGTGCCAAATTTAGTTTTTCACAGCCCATCCTTGACAATGTGGCCGAAGCTGTGACTGGTTCTGCCGCTGATTTATCCATCCAACTCTCTGGCCGAGATGTTTCTGTCCTTTGGCAAAAGGCTACAGAAATTGAATCCGCTTTGGAAAAAATACATGGCGTTTCTGCGATTGGAATCGAACAAGAAGGACCTAATACAGAACTAGTGATTTCTATCGATAGAGAAGCCGCTGCCAGAGCCGGGATCAACTTTTCCGACATCCAAGACATTACGGAAATTGCAGTTGGTGGAAAAGAAATCAGTAAGTTATACTTAGACAATCATATATATAATATTACAGTTCGGTATCCGGAAGAGTATAGAACATCTGTTAACTCCATCGGAAACATCAATATAAAAAGTAAATACGAAAGCAAATATCCATTGTCTTCTGTTGCAAAGTTAGAACTCAAAGAAATGCCCGCAAAAATTGCGAGAAAAAACGGGACAAGAATGGTTTCTGTTGGGATCAATATCGAAGGGAGAGACCAAGGTGGGTTTGTTAACGAAGCAAAAAAAATAGTAGAGAACCAAATCAAACTGCCATCGGATGTGGAAATTCAATGGGGAGGTCAATTTGAAAACTTAACAAGAGCAAGCAAACGATTGATGTTAGCAGTTCCTCTTACTTTCGCCATCATCTTATTCATACTCTACTTAATGTTCCACAATATTTTTGATAGTTTACTGGTAATGTCTAGCATTCCAGTGGCCGCACTCGGTGGGTTATCTTTTTTATTTTTCCGTGGAATGCACTTCAACGTATCCTCTGGCGTAGGTCTCATTTCTCTTTTTGGTATTTCGATTATGGGAGGAGTTCTCTTTGTTTCCAATTTTAATCATGAAAAAGAAACCAAACCAGTCAAAGATAAAGAAACACTTAAGGCACTTCTATTACATGTATCTGAACTTCAATTTCGTCCCCGATTTTTAACCTTAACCACAGCGATCATTGGATTACTACCGGCCATGCTCACAAACGAAATTGGATCTGATATCCAAAGACCCATGGCCACTGTCATTGTGGGAGGACTATTATTTACTCTCATCATCGGGAATTTTACAATCCCTCTACTCTGTTACTTAAATGAACAAAGAAAACTCCGTAATGTTTAAACCTAAAACCAATTCCAAGTTTAAGTTATACATTTTTTTAATTCTATGCGGAACCATATGTTTGCCAATTTCATCCAAAGAAAAAACTAAAAAAGAATTTAGTTTTGACCAAGCCATTCAATTTGCTATAAAAAATAACAAACAGGTGGCCATTGCCAAATATGAAATTGAATTTAGCAAGGCGGACAGGATTACTGCCGGCCTTCGTCCAAATCCATTTTTAAACATCAACGCGGATGTTTTACCTTTTAACCCAAACTCAAAACAATTTGATCCCAACAGAAACCAATATGGTGTTAGTTTGGGTTTTGTTTACGAAACAGAAAACAAACGACAAGAAAGGATCAACGTTGCCAATAAAAAACTAAAAATGGAAGAATTGATTTTTCTGGAATCACTCAGAAAAACTTCCATAGGAACAGGGAGTTTGTTCATCGCAACACTTGCCGCAAGAGAAAGATATTTACTAGCAGAAGAAAACTACAAAAACCTAGTCAATATCGTTGAAATTAACAAAATTCGTTTTAAAAAAGAAGATATATCCAAATTAGAACTTTTACGTTCCGAAGTTGCACAAGATCAATATGCCGTGGCAAAAGTATCTGCCCAAGTTGATTACTTAAAACTAAAAAATGAACTCATTGTAGTTTTGGGCTTAAATCCAGGTGATATCGACATTGTTCTTACAGGAAATTTAGACTCTCTTAAATTATTTCCACTGATTGATTCAGAAAAGTTACTCAAACTTGCAACGTTAGGAAGACCCGACTATTTAGCATTAGTCAATGCAGAGGATGTTGCTTTGGCCAATTTTAAACTACAAAAAGCAAATGCAGTTCCCAATGTTAATATTCTATTCGACTCACTTGTCCAACAAAACCAATATATGTACGGAATGTCCGTCAATATGGAACTACCCGTATTTTCTAGAAACCAAGGAGAGATAGCCAAAAGCCAATCGGCAAGAGACCAAGTTGCCCTCTTTCGAGAAGAGTTGTATTTGAATTTAGCAAAAGAAATGGCGATCACCGAAGAAGAATTAAAAGTTAGATTTGCAGCTTTAGAACAAATGCGTGAGATTTCTTTATTAAAGTCACAACAAGCGGTTAAAATTGTTGAGTTAGCCTATAAAGGTGGAGGCTCCACCTTACTCGAATTTTTAGATACGACTAGATCCTATAATGAAACAAGGCTCAAATACATTGATGCCTTAGTAGAATATGAAAGGGCATTGTTGAATTTAAAATACATTGCAGGTTTTGATTATGAACCCAATGAATTGAATCAGTAAAATAATTGATTCACATCCATTCCCATTTCTTTTAAAATTTCAAACCGAAGGGTTGTAAATTCAGAATGGAAATCTTTTCGATTTCTTTCTTCCATTGCCTCTTTATGTTCTATCCCATCTTTTTTAGAATCCATTCCATGAACCATTTGGATCATTTCATTTTCTGAATTCCAAATACTGAATGTCAAAAAATTACGAAAAGGGCGGAAACAAGCAAACGCAAGTTTTTTTCCAGAATGATCCCTTACCTGTTTTTCCACAGGTTTCCCCCATTTCGTAAATCGAATCAGTTGGGAAATCTTTAACCGAGCGAGGGTGATGGCTACTATTGGTTTTGTTCGATTTACATTTTCAGTATAAAGTTTTGCGGAATTTAATTCTCTAATTTTTCCCCATCTCCGATACAACCTCAAACGAATCTGCCAACCTCTGGATATAGGATCTTTTTTCGAAAGATTTAAAAATGAATCCAAATCTTCTTCGGATTTCCAAAAAGCCACGAGCACTACTCTGGAAAGAAAATACCTTTTTTTAGATAAAATCGATTCACCTAATTGCATAGGAACCAATGTTTCCGCATGAACAAGGCCTTTTACTTTCTTTTGTTTTAGGTAGAAAAATAAATAGTATGGAAATTTATAAAACGGCAATTCAAACAGATGGAAACTAAAAATTTCTTGTATCGAATTCTGTATCTGGGACATTTTTAATTTACCTAATGAATGAGAACTTTTTATTACTGGGAATTCTTAGTTTTGGATACGTTATCGCACCATTCTTTAGCAATCGATTCTTTTTAAACCAATCAAAAGTATACACTCGAATTCACTTAGTTTCTATTACTATTATGATTTTGGCAATCTACTTTAGGATTCCAAAGTTAACTTTCCTCTGGATCATTTTTTGTGGATACGGATTCATTTTATTTTATAAAATCCACAGAAACCGATTCTTCCAAAATTATACCTATATCAAAATTTTTCCTTTGGGTTTTAGTTTGATTTCTGCCGTTTGGTTTTTTTCTGGAACTAACGAATGCAGTTTACTTGGTTACAATTCAACCTGGAGTTATTATGCCGCCATCCATAGTTGTTTTATTGGTTGGTTATTTTTATCAGGAATTAGTTTCCTTTTTGATAAAAACAAAAAATCTATAATACATCCTTATATAATCATAACAATCGTTGTTTTATTTCTTATGATCGCCTTTGGTATCTACGGAAATCCAATTTTAAAAAAAATAGGAGTCATCGGATATTCGGTCCTATTACCTATTTCCATTTTTGAATCAAATTTATTATTTAAAAACCAAAATAGGACTTCAAAATTTCTTGGTTGGTGCAGTTTATTTTTCCTTTGTTTGACTTTTGTTTTGGCACTGTGTAATGAATTTTATAGTGGATTTCCCAAATATATATCTGGGTATCCTTTGATGGTGTTTGTTCATGGAATGATTAATGCTTTTCTAGTCATCCCTTGTTTTTTAGGATCCATTTGGATTCGTGAAAACAAAACCGTTTTGTAAATCCTATTTGATGCTGAGATCAAAGAACCTCTTTTATAGATCTTGAAAAAAGTTGACAACCCTATGTTTTGAAATAAACTAAGCGACTCCCCGGCGAGTTCCATTTTCTGTTTCCAAATTGTTAGAGGTAAAATGATGAAATTTTTATTATGCCTAATTTTTCACTCGGTATTCTTTGTTTTTTATTTTCCTATCCATTCACAATCCTTTTCGATTTCGGAATCTGAATATCAAAAAAGAGGCCTTAAGATTTTAGAAACAATTCTGCAGGCGAACCAATTTCCTTCTCCTAAACTGGATTCACAATTAAACATCGCAGCAGAAAAACATGGACATTATCTATCTCTCAACCAAAATACAGATATTAAAATTGATAGCCAAATGGAAACGATTGATTGGGTTCATAATGAAAGAGAAGACCTTCCTGGTTTCATCGGTAAAACTCCACAAGACCAAGCTCTAGCCGTAGGCTTCAAACCTGACACAGGATGTTACGTAGGAAACACAGTGTTACCATTGATGAAAAAAGAACATAGGGAATCACCAGAATTTTTGTTCAGAGGATTACTCGACACTCCCTTTCATAGATCCATGGTTTTACATCCCGCGATCCAACGAATCGGAATGAAACGAGTTTCTTATGAAAATGGAAAATATATTTTAGTTTTTTTTGCTGAGTATTGTTTTACGGGAAAACAACCTGCCTTTGTGCATTATCCAATTCAAAATGATATAGAGATTCGTCTTCGGATGCCTCCCGAACTACCGAATCCATTTCCACAATTACAATATCTTTCGTATTCAACAGCGATCACCGTACAACTGTATTTCGATGACAATCCTGATACTGAATTATTTTGGGAAGAGGCAATACTTTTAGATTCGAAAGGTAAACCAGTGCCGATTCGTACCTTAAGTTTAGCTAACCCACCTCCCGATACAAAAGATTTTTTAAAAAGTATGAAGTTTGTTGCTTTTGTGGCAGACGAACCATTTTCACCTAATTCAGAATATACGGTTAAGAAAAAAGTAAAGAATCAATTAGGGAAAATTGTCTTTCAAAAAACTTGGAAGTTCAGAACAGAAGCAGAAGATTCTTTTTATAAGACGTTTGCACCACAAGATCCAGAATGATGATAAAAGATAAGTTGAGGGATAAAAAGAAACAAGTATGAACTTTATCATCGCAATACCGTGAAAAAGCGAAATAATTGAGAATAAAATTGGGGTATTTACGAAGAGGATTGTTGGATTCGGGTGGTTAGGGTATAGGGGAAATTCAGACTTCCCACAAGCCACTCCCCTCCACCCTAACTCGGGTGGGGGATTTTGGATTCGCGTCCTACATTATGTCTCTTCATCTGCCAAGATCAAAAACCTATGATCTTATCAATGATCCCGTATTCTAAAGCTTCCGTTGCCGAAAACCAAGTATCTCTTTCTGTATCTTCCATAAGTTTCTCTAAAGGTTGTCCTGTTGCCTTTGCCATAATTTCATTTAACAAATCCTTTTCCCTCTTTACCGATTCAGCAAAAATGCGGATGTCTTCTGCTGGACCCTTGAACTCTCCCATAACATGCGGTTGGTGGATTAGCACTTTACTATGAGGGTAGGCAAAACGATTTCCCTTCGCACCCGAAAGAAGTAAAACCGCTCCAAACGACATTGCCATTCCCAAACAAGTGGTATAAACTGGATTATGGAGACTCTTCATTACATCTAGTATCGCCAAACCTGCGTATGTTGATCCGCCAGGGGAATGAATGTATAAGTTTATAGGTCTTGTTGGATCCAAAGTTTCTAGATATAAAAATCGATCGATCAGATATCTCGCCGAGTTGTCGTTTACTTCTCCCCAAAGAAAAACTTTTCGTTGTTCCAAATATACATTTTCAATTTGCCCATTCGAATAAACTTGTGTTGCTTCCAAATGATTCTCCTAAGCTACCATTAAAAAATCAGAGTTAGCCTCTGGTCGGAACTTCTCACCAATTCCGTGTCGGAGAATCTTTTTGACGTGAATATGCCTTTTTTTAATGAATGATAAGGTTTTGCCTTCTGATTTTGAAATTTCTACAAGCGAATAATTTTTATAATAATAAAGTTCAACCAATCTCTGATCCGCTAGATCCAACTTTTTTAGATTTTTAAAAATTGTTTCATAACATTCTTTTTCTAAATAAGAGGAATGTAATTCTTCCGAATTTTGATCTATTTGGTTTGGATCGACAAAAACCAAATTCTGATTTTCCTTCTTTCTCAAAATTCGATCTCCGTGTTTGATGAGCACTCTCTTTAAAAGAGTGGGGAAGGCAGCAGGAGATGTTATTTTTTCCAGATTTTGATACAGATCCCAAAAAGATTCTTGTACTACATCCTGGGAAAGATCCTCGTCATTTAAAATCTTAGATGCAAATTTGTTAGCAAAACCAGAAAACCGATTTTGTAAAACGGTCCAGGCTCGTAGATCTCCAGCCTTTGCTTGGTTCAGAAGTTCTATATAGGATTTGTCATTCATACAATCAAATGTCCCAACCTACTTCAATTTGGTTCAGAAAAAAAAAGAGGAAAATCCTTTTTTCTATAAAGAAACGACTTTCCTCAAATTTTTTGCGACAGGATCGTACATTCTCAATGTAATATTTTCTTTTTTGACTTAAGGGCAAGTTCCAGGAGTGGCACCCCCTCCTCCATGTTCAATTCTCGCAAACTTATTTGCATTGGAATCATCACAGTCAGGAAAATGTAGATTCAAGGAAGGATTGATGGGACTCACAGCCGTGTTGGGACCTCGAGCAAATCCATCGTTATCATCATCTCGATAGGGATCTGAGGCCTGGATTATTGCCAGATCAACAAGAGCTAAGTTCAAACCTAAGGTTCGGTTCATTTCCTCAATAAAAACATTCGCAATGAGTCCGTGACCCGTATGGGAAGGATGAACTCCATCAAAACTAAATACCCCTCCTAACCCAATGGTTTTTCCCAAAACTTTTCCGCCCACTGTCACCTCGCGATTCAATACACGTTTGAACATTGCATCAATATCCACAAGGTGGACATTCAAATTTGATTCAGCTAACAATCGTATATATGTGTTGATCTCATTCACTCTAGTAGTAACTAAATTTCCTTCCGCTTGGGTAAGACAGGTTCCATCGTTTCCTGCGATCCCTCCTATAACAGCATTTAACGTAGTATTATTTCCATCCAATTGGTTCAATAGACTATTGGCAGTACTGGTTCCAATCAGTGAGCCAAAACCGAGGGCTTGACAAGATCCAAAACTAGTAATATTTAAATTATCCGTCGTATGCGCGATTTTTTCTAAATCTGATTGGGTGAGAAGAAATCCAATTCCGGAAATATCAGGTAGAGTCGCTATAAAAATCTCAGCCTTTGGCAAAACCTTCAAACGATTCAGTGTTGCATTCAAATTTGATTTTACAGAGGTTAAATCATGTTCTGCACTCGTATCATTCAAAAAAGTATTGATCGACGTTGTTGTCATTGCAGAACCATTAGAGGCAGTCACCGCACCTAATACATCATTTCCTCCAATCCAAAGAGTTACAATTAATGTCCTATCGGGATTAAGATTTCCTACATATTCTGCCGCTTCTAATTGAGTGATCGATTTTCCTAAAATTGCCGAAATAGGAGAAAGTATTTTATCAATATGATTCGATCCATTTTACTGGTGTTATCTGCCAAAGTAGGCCCCAAATATAAAGCCTGAGACTCTGGAAAAACCTATGAATTCCAAGAGGTGCAGAAAATTCGGCACCTTAAAATTCGGCTTTGTCCGAAAATTCGGCACCTGTTAGCCCTCGGAACAGAGCAAAAACAGCAAAATATGGCAAAATAGAAACATTTGAGGCGATGGTACGTCTTTTGCACTATGTTTTAGCAAAATCGAAACCAAGAGGGAAATCAAATGAAAAGTCTATGGAACCAATTTAAAATAGGAGGCCTATCTGTTGCGATCTTACTTTGTTTTGTATCGAGCCAGGCATATGCCGTTAGCTATGTAATCTACGTACATGGGAAAGGTTCAGACTCCAGTGGTCTAGCCAACACAAACTCGAGCAGATGGGGAAATTCTGACTCATACGGTGCTGCCCACCAAAGACGTTCCACTGCTTGGGGAGCAAGCCGTTTTGTAAATTATGATTCGACACAAGACCCACGTACATCAGGAACAACAAGAGCACAAACAAAACTCGCAAGTGCGATTAGTTCATTTTGTACAGGTGCGAACAAGTGCATCATCATCTGCCATAGTGCTGGCTGTTATGCGACAGAATATTATTTGGCAACAAGTGGAACACCTGCAAATTTACTATATGTAGTAGCAGGCGCAAGTGCTGCTGGTGGATCCTCTGTGGCTGATATTGGAACCACTGCAACATTAATTAGTCCACTGCTAAGTTTACTTGGATGGGCCGTTGCGGGAGAACCAAATAATATGACCAAAGCATTAAAAACGGGAACTGCAAGAAGTTTTAATCACAATACTTCTAAAGTAACCATTCACAGTCTTGCTGGTTATAAGTCATCCCAACCTGCAGCGACTGCCATCAAAGGAGAAGACGATAAACTCGTAAACTTCTCTGGTGCTTGTGGATATTCTTCCCATGGTTCGATGACAAATTGTGCCGACGGTAAAAATGCAAAATACACAAAACATGTATCCTATTGTAATACAAAAGGTGCAGTTACTTGTAACACAAGCAAAGGTTCCGGTGCTTATAATGCGGATCACAGTGCCATGCAACCTGTTGCAAGAGATGCTTTAGACCGTTTACTGGGCTACTTATAATTAAAAACTAAAAAAATATTTAATTCAAATTTTGATAGAGCGAAGGATTTGTCTTTCGCTCTTTTTATTGGATTCATGTTTTTGTTTTTTAATCCGAAACATCAATTTTAAAATATATTACACATCAGGAGAAACTATGAAAAACTATCTTTCTAATCAAAAAATTTTGATCAGCATTGGTTCTATATCTGGATTTATCATTTTGGCTTTCATTATTTCTTTCTGGGGTTCGCATAAAAAAGAACATCTTGCAGTCCAGTTAGAAGAGGAAAAATTATTACGCGCCAGAGGGATTCCGAATGATTCTTCAATGAGCTGGGATGGATCGAAAGTTTGGCGACCCAACTTTTTAGAAACAGAAAAAGTCATACAAAAATCAGAATTGGCAACACCAAAAATTCTTTTTATGGAATACCAACTTGAATACCGTTACCCTTCTGACTCTAGACCACTGACTAAAAAAATGGCAGATCTTCTAGATCCATTTAAAATTAACCAAGAGAAAGTTCCTATTTTCAAACCAGATTCAAATGGAGAAATTCAAGGTTACTTCTCATGGTATAGTAGTTTGTATATGGTAACAGAGGATAAACCTGCTGTTGCATGGTTGCAAGTCTTCGATGCCAAAACAGATAAAGTGGTACCTGCGAGAATCCTTTCTGCTGAAATCCAATCCGATTTGGTGTTTGGTGAGAAACCCGTAGGTGTTGCTGATTACAATGATTCAGGTGCTGGGTATGATCTCGAAGCCAATGATGGTATATATACTTTTTCATGGATTCCACGAAAAGGAGAAAAACTTCACTGGGGTGAACTCACGATGAAAGTTCGCTTTGACGCCCCTAGCATTAAATTGAAAGAAACAGAAGCCAGTTTTACTTTCAATTCAACTCCTATCATTCCGGCAAAATTTACAGGCAATTACCGCGAATCGATAGAGAATGGATCCCTTTTCATTGGTGCAGAAATCGATATTTATAAACCAGGACAGTATATCTTTGAAGCAAACCTTTTTGACAAAGAAACAGGAACACCTTATCATTGGGTATATATGCGAAAATATCTAGAAAAAGGAACTTCGCAAAGGATTGACTTACCTTTTTTTGGAGCTATTTTCCATGATAGAGGTTTTGAAGAAGGTAGGTTTATCTTACGAAATTTGCGAGGTCACCGGATGAATTTACCTTATGACCCAAGAAAACTAAATGAAATGGTATCCAAAGGTATTGAAATCCCTGATACCTTTGAACCTTTACAAGAATGGATTCCCCTTCCCGAAGAACCATACATCACACTTAACAGATATGATGTGGCCCAGTTTTCTCCTTTAGAATACCAAGGATCCGATAAAAAGGAACGTTTGCGTGTTTTACAAGAGTATGCTGCTGATTGGGAAAAAGCACATGGTGCTTCAACAGATACCGTAATGGGTGATTGATCATTATATGGGATTAGATCAGGTTAGAATATTTATCGCATTTATTATTTTAACTTGTATTGTCGTAATCACAGTCCTTACTTTTTTAAAAGACAATCTAGGTAAAGTTGGTAAATCTTTTTTGGGACTTGTGGTTTCCCTTTTTGCCTGGTATTTTTTTCATACTCTATCCTTCTATCTTTCCAAATACCAAGAACCTTCTTATATGGTAGCTACACTCGCAGG
Source organism: Leptospira noumeaensis (assembly GCF_004770765.1). NCBI lineage: Bacteria > Pseudomonadati > Spirochaetota > Leptospiria > Leptospirales > Leptospiraceae > Leptospira > Leptospira noumeaensis. The sequence goes on from NZ_RQFK01000014.1 coordinate 126,860, forward strand.
TATATCCGTCCTTTGTGTAGGGACTGCTATGTATGTTTTTTGTGAATTTTTTCCAGAAGGATCGCAAAACAAATCATCAAAATATAGAATTCTTTTTTTCGGGTTGATTTCAGCATCTCTTGCCCCACTCACTTACTCAGATTTATGGATTAAAAATAGAGGCCAGGTAGGAATCATTGGCCCTTTTTTTTATGCAACTAGCATTTGGATTGTATTTACTATTATCTCTGGTATTTTTTTACAAATTTGGAAATATACAAAAACAAACGATCCGCGAAAAAGAAATCGAATTCTTCGTTTATTATTATCCATTATTTTCCACCTAACACTTGCTGTTTTTTTCTCAGTAATACTTCCAGCTTTGGGATCTTGGGAATTTTTCTTTTTAGGCCCAGCAACATCAGTTTTAGGAATTGTTCTGATCATTTATGCAATCCAATTCCATCCCCTACTCAACCTAAGGGAAGCAATGATTCAAATTGGAATCCGTTTGTTATTTGGAATTACCATCTGTGTATTAATTTATTTTTTAATCAATTACGTGGATTCGTTTCGTGATGAAAATACATTTTCATACAAAAATTTGATCGTATTCTCATTGTTATTTTCGGCAGGGATTCTTTACGGCAGTATCCTTCATCCAAAACTTGAAAACTTGATTTTTCAATCCAAAACAAATATAGAAGAGTCAATTGTACAGGTGTTTCTAAAACAATCTTCAGGATCTTATTTTTCTTTGAATGAGATGTTAGAGGATTTATTAAAACCAATTTATAACAATTTAGGACTCTCTAAAATTTTGGCGGCAGTTGTAGACCATGAAGACCATTTAATTTTACATGATTTCGGAGAAAACCCCTCTGAAATCAAAGAGATTGCTTCCAGATTAGTGTTTAGCCGAGTCAGTCGAGATAGAAAGTTACCGATGGAATTAGTTAAAGAAAGTGATCGACTTTTTTTGTTAGACGAAGATGCCTCCATACCTTTTAGAGAAAAAACTAGTTTTACATCCGATTATTTCAGATTAGTTCGGCGAACAGTGGGTTACAGACCAAAAGTAGTATCTTTGGGTTATCGGGTAGTTATGGCCTTGGTTCTTCAAAATCAAATTTGTGGTTATCTATTTTTAGGAGATAAAAAATCAAAACGTCCATTTTTTGAAGATGAAGTAGATCTTTTAGAACGTTTGCGAATTCCATTTGCCGCTCTCATCCGTAATCTCAACGATCGTACAAGGATTCATTATCTTAAAAACCAAGCAGAGGCAGAACTTAGAGATTTAAAAACAACACAGACAGAAAGAGAAGTCATTTTCCAAACGGTAGCAAACAAAACCCTCGTTTACAAAAGCCAAACGATGGAAAAAACGATAGAACATATTGAACGCATTGCTCCACTCACACGTCCTGTTTTCATTCATGGAGAAACAGGAACCGGAAAAGAACTTTTTGCAAATTTGGTTCATGAAAAATCAAGACCCAGTGAACCATTTGTCCCTCTCAATTGTGCGGCTCTACCTGCTAATCTTTGGGAAGATGAAATATTTGGTCATGTGAAAGGAGCCTTTACGGATGCAAAAAATGATAGATCTGGTGCCGTAGAAAAAGCAGGAAAAGGTACTTTATTTTTTGACGAAATTGGAGAGATGCCACTCTCAATACAGGCGAAGATGCTTCGTCTTCTACAAGAAAGACAATTTTCACCCATTGGTTCCTCTAAACTTTTAAAAGCAGAATGTAGATTTATTTTTGCAACAAATCGAAATTTGGAGGATTTGATCCGCAGCGGAGAGTTCAGAGAAGATTTGTATTATAGAATCAACGTATTTCGAATTGATTTATTGCCGTTGCGACAACGGAAGGAAGATATTTTACCACTCGCAAATTTTTTATTATCATCCTTTACCAAAGAAATGAATACCCAAATTCAAAACATTCCTCCATCAGTGGTTACTATTTTCCAAAACTATTCATGGCCTGGCAATATTCGGGAATTAGAAAATAGTTTACTCCGTGCATTGAGTACGGCAAAAGAAGAAGGCCTTAGCCTAGATGATTTTCCTATTATGGCAAAAGAGTATCTGAAAACTCCAAACCATAAAAATCATTTCAAACGAGACAACTTCCCCGATGACGTTCATGGTAATTTTCATGAAATAATGGATGCTTATGCTTTAAAAATCATCCAATCTGCTTTACAAAAGACAAAAGGGAATAAATCACATGCTGCAAAAATCTTAGGCATCCGAAGATCCAGTTTAGAGTATCGATTAAAAAGGTAAAACTACTTATCCGGATTATTTCATAACCACTAACACTACTTATCAACTTTCTCTAAACACTCAGTAAACATCAAAGAAATCTCGCTGATCCAAGTTGAGCCAACCTTTTCCGGATAGCCGACTTATCTTTTTCCGTATTAGCTAATAATAGGGCCTTTTGGTAACATTCACTAGCTTTGGCCAGATCTGATTCAATGTACAATTCTCCCAGGAGTGAAAAATAGTAAGGATTTGCTTTTAAGTTTAAACCTTCTACCTCAACTAAAGCGACCTCCCTACCTTTTGCTCGGAATAGGGCATAAGCTCGGTTCAAAAAAAGCAAAGTTGATGATTCTAATTCCAAAAGCCCTGTATAAAGCTGAAAAATGCTTTCCCATTTGTTTTCCGTTCCTTCCTGCACAGTATGCCAATAAGCAATGGCTGCTTCTATATGGTATTTGGAAAATTTTGGTTCCTTGTTGGACTGAAAAAAGAAATACTCTCCCTTCTTAATAAAGTCTTCATTCCAAAGATCGCGGTTCTGATCTCCATACAGAACAATTTCTCCATCTGCATCTAACCTTGCATCAAATCGAGAAATATGAAAACAAAATAGGGAAAGAAGAGCATTTACCTCAGGTGTATTTGTTTCTTTATTTTCTAACAGGATAGAACAAAGTCGAACTGCTTCCAAACATAAATCCTTTCTCAGTATCTTATCCTGGATTTGCGAAGAATAACCTTCATTAAACAATAAATAAATGGTTCTCAGAACAGACGTTAACCGATCTCCCCACTCGTGAGGGGCAGGCAATTCCAATGTTATATTTTTTTCCCTAAGTTTTTCTTTCGCACGAAATAATCTCTTACTAATTGTCTCTTTGTTCGAAAGAAAAGCTCTCGCAATCTCATCAATCCCAAATCCACAAAGAATTCGAAGAGACAAAGCAATCTGTGATTCGATAGGAATCGAAGGATGTGAGAGCGCAAAAATCATTCGAAGTTGACTGTCGCGAATATTTTCTTCCGAGAGATCCAATTCCGATACAGATAGATAGTGATCCTGCTGATAGCGTGGAAGTATCTTGTTTTGAAAAATAGAATCTCTATGGATTACATTCTTTGCTTTATTTTTAGCAACTGCATACAACCAGGCCTCTGGATTTGTTGGAATTCCATTGAGGCCCCAAGTTTGTGCCGCCGTTAAAAAGGTTTCACTTGCAATATCTTCTGCTATTTCCACTTGATAAAACCCAAATTGTTTACAGAGAACTGCAATAACTTTTGAATACTCGGTGCGAAACAAATTTGGTATAATATCTGAATGATCCATTAGAGATTACGAATATATTATTTTATTCTTCTTTATGTATGCTCATAATTTTTCTCACTTCGACACTATTTCCCTCTCCCATTAGAATCGGGCAATTTTTGGCAATACTCGCAGCATCTTCAAAACTCTCCGCTTGAATGATGATAAAACCCGCGAGGGACTCTTTTGTTTCTACAAAGGGGCCATCAGTAACGATATGGTTTGATTGGATCACCTTTCCTTCTGTAGACAAAGCCGTTCCGCCTTTGAACTTCTTTTGAGCAACAATCCCGTTCACCCATTCTTGGTATTGTTTCATATAAATCTGTAATTGTTCCGGTGAAGGTTGGGCTTCTTTTGTAAGGATATCGAGTCGCATTAAAATCAAATAATCTTCCATAATTTGTCTCACTTATTTTTTACTTATATTTCTTTGTATAAAATCTTTAACTCTAGCTTCATATTTGCTTGGATTCTCATCCCAAACTTTTCCGTGAGAACCCAACTCAGGAAACCAAACTTCACTTGGCGCAGGATATAGATTCGCAAGAAACTCTGAATGTTTGTATGAAACAACAAAATCTTTTTTGCTATGAATCAATAATAGAGGCACAGAACTTGAAAAACGTAAAGAATTTTCAGGACTAAGTAGTGAATCAAATTTTCCTCTACTTGTAACGAGATCTATCAATGACTGGATCATCCAATTCGGGAGAGAAGCCGATTCGGGAGAATCTAAAATCAATCTATTGAAATTAATCATTGGATTTTCTAAAATGAGTCCTTTCACACCATTCAAAAAAGGAAGTGCAATCAATAAAGAAGAGGCTCCTACGGAAGATCCAAACATTAAAATATTCTTATATTTTTTTGATACATATAAATAGGCAGACAATACATCTCTAAATTCACGGTTCCCGAAAGTCAAACCTGGTACCATACAGGGAGCCTCTCCATGGCAAGATAAATCAAAGCTAAGAACATCAAAACCCTGATTCAGATAAAAGGGAATCAAACGAGTGAGTTCTCGCCTGTCTGACCCGCCACCATGCACAAAAAGGATCACTCCCTTAGAGAACAAAATACCATTCTCATGAGCGGGAACAAGCCAACCAGGCAAATCATATCCGTTTAAAGATGGAATCAAAACTTCACGGAAATAAAATTCTTTTGTTAGGCGAATGTTTCCACAAGACTTTCCCCAGTTTTTTTCGCCTTCAGGACTACATTTCAAAAAATCCTTACTTACACCTTTCCAGTTAGGAAATAGGATCTGATCACTTGCAGACCACATTCCAAAGGTAAAAGCAAAGAGAACCAACGAGAAAACGATCACCAAGCTGTATCCGACTCGTGGCAAAATCCAATTCCTCTTTGGGTGATGGTTCTTTTTTTCGTTTTGGGTCATAGCGACCTCCTTTGCTTTTATATCAAATGAAGATTGAAAAAATGGACAAAGCGGTTCGAAAAAGCGAAAAGATTTGGAATAAATTCTGAGAATCAGAGAAGAAGATGGATTGATTTGGTTGGATATGGTAAGGGGAAATTGCCACCTTCCCACGAGCCACTCCCCTCCACCCTAACTCGGGCGGGGGATTTTGGATTCACGCTCAGATTATGTCACATTATACTCCGGCCAACACCTAACGAATACTATATGAGCGATGCGTTGCCGTTATGTTATGTTATGTTATGGCGAGTCCCCAAACTCTGAACCATGAATCGAATTTCATTTTTGATACATTTCAAAAATGATTCATTTTGGGGCCGGGCTATCCAGGGCTTCGGTCGCTCACCGCGACCGCTAACGCGCCCTTACTATCCCTCTCGCAGGTACTTTGTTCCAACCAATACACTCTTCCAGTCTTTATGAAATTTACCAGCACACTTCCAAAAAAGATTTTTTGTTTTTTCGAATCTCTTCAAATTCCAAAATCTCTTTTGAATTTTTTAGTGTGATATCAATATCATCCCAACCGTTCCGGATCCGATTGACTGAAGCCGAATCCAAATGGAAGGCGAATGTTTGGTCTCCGGCTTCTACTTCCAAAGATTCTAAATTGATTCGGATTTCCACTCTCGAATTTTTAGAAATCCATTTGTTCAAATAATGGATCTCATTTTCTTTCAAACGAACGAGTGCAATTCCATTCTTCGCAGAATTAATGGAGAATATATCTGCAAAAGAAGGAGCCAAAATCGCTCTGAATCCAAAATCAGCAAGTGCCCAAGGTGCATGTTCTCTACTCGAACCACAGCCAAAATTTTTACCAGCAATGAGGACACTGGCATTTTTAAATCCATCCTTGTTTAAAATGAAATTTGGATTGGGAATTTTTCCTTCTAAATCTAAATACCTCCAATCGTAAAACAAATGTTTTCCGAATCCCTTTTTATCGATCAATTTCATAAATTGTTTGGGAAGTATTTGATCCGTATCAATATCCTCTCTTGGGATGGATACGGCAACTCCCGTGTGGATTGTCCAATTTCCTACGCTCATACCAATTTCCTCACATCTGTAAATTTTCCAGTCACTGCCGCTGCTACTGCCATCGAAGGACTAACTAAATGAGTCCTTCCTCCCCTACCTTGTCTTCCTTCGAAGTTACGGTTAGAAGTCGAAGCACATCTTTCTCCCGGTTTTAATATGTCGTCGTTCATCGCAAGACAAAGCGAACAACCAGGTTCTCTCCATTCAAATCCAGCTTCTAAAAAGATTTGATCTAAACCTTCTCGTTCTGCTTGGCGCTTCACTCTACCAGAACCGGGAACCACCAAAGCTTGTACTCTTGGATGTACTTTTTTACCTTTAGCCACTTCTGCAGCAGATCGTAAGTCTTCTATCCTTGAGTTGGTGCAAGAGCCGATAAACACCTTATCGATGTTAATTTCTGATATCGGAGTTCCTGGTTTTAAATCCATATAATCCAAAGCATTCTTTGCGGTTTCTCTTTCCCGTTTCTCTTGGAAATCATCCGGATTTGGAACTACTCCTTCAATGGATAAAGACTGAGAAGGATTTGTTCCCCAAGTTACCTGAGGTTCAATTTCAGAAATATCTAATTCGACCATCGCGTCAAAAACGGCATCTGTATCTGTGAAGAATGTTTTCCAATATTCTACCGCCTCTTCAAAACTTTTGCCTTTGGGTATCAGCTTTTTATCTTTCAAATAATCAAATGTGATTTGGTCTGGTGCAACAAGACTTGCCCTTGCTCCAGCTTCAATACTCATATTACAAAGAGTCATCCGAGCTTCCATAGAAAGAGAACGAATCCATTCCCCTGAATATTCCATTGTGAAACCTCTTCCGCCGGAGGTTCCAATTTTTGCGATGAGAGCAAGGACGACGTCTTTTGCAGTGATTCCAAACCCAGGTTTACCAACAAAACGAACTAACATCGATTTTGTTTTTGCTTGTTTGAGCGTTTGTGTTGCAAGCACATGTTCCACTTCGCTTGTCCCGATCCCAAACGCTAAGGCACCAAAGGCTCCATGAGTTGCCGTATGCGAATCTCCACATACAATCACAGACCCAGGGATCGTAAATCCTAACTCAGGACCAACTACATGCACAATCCCTTGTTCGGGATCTTCAGGACCAAACAAATGGATTCCGAAATCTTTGCAGTTTTTCTCCATTGTATCAATTTGCAATCGGGAGACTGGACCTGCGGCATCTCTGTTTTTCCGATCCCTTGTGGAAACGTTATGATCCACAACACCGAAGGTGAGATCCTTCCTTCTGATATTTCTGTTTTTAGTTCTTAATCCTTCGAACGCTTGGGCAGAGGTCACTTCATGTAGGATATGCCGATCCACATATAAAATCGTTTCCGAATCTGAATTCTCTATGATCCGGTGACTTTCCCAAATTTTGTCATATAGAGTTTGTCCCATATTTCCCTCTTGGTAAATACGATATCAAATTTACTGCTATAATGCAAATAAATTGGTTTTATAAAATGTATAACTAAAAGTTATAAGTATATATGGAATTTAGACAGATCCTTTATTTTCTGGAAATCTCTGATTCAGGGACATTCCAAAAGGCAGCATCGCGACTCGGACTCACACAACCTGCACTCTCTAGACAGATCTTTCTTTTAGAAAAGGAGTTAGGAGTCTCTGTCCTGGAAAGAGGAGGAAGGTCAGTTCGCCTAACTCATGAAGGCGAAAGATTTTATCAGTATTCGATTAGAATGAAAGAGTTATGGGAAGAAATACAAATCGGCTTCTCAAAAGAAAATGAACTGAAAGGAAACTTTTCCATTTCTGCGGGAGGAACAGTTTCCGCTTGGATCTTACCACAAATCCTAAAAGAGATACTCAATAAGAGACCAGGACTTTCTCTTTCTGTACGGGAAGGTGATGCATCCGAAACTAAGGACGCAGTGTTAAAGGGAGAGGTAGATCTTGGGATTTTGACTGGACCCGTTGCAGAACCTAGTCTGAATGTTTTAGAATTTTTATCCGATAGAATCTTTCCAGTCGCAGCCAAAGACCATCCGATCTTTCTAAAAAAGAAAATTAGAATCGAGGATTTAAAAAAACAATCCTTTGTTTTCTTCCATCCAGGTTCCGCTCTTAGAAAAGCGGTGGAGAAGAAAATCAAATCGTTTTCAAAAGAATTTGGTTCTAACATTGCCATGGAACTGAGAAGTGTGGAATCCGTTATCAAATCTTTGGAAGCAGGACTCGGAATTGGTTTTTTATCCGAATATTCCATTAGTCCCAAACTCGGAAAAATTAAATTTGAAGACTGGAATACTGAAAGAAAATTTTATCTCTGTTATCGAAAAAAATCCGGACCTGGACTTACGATGCTCGCAGAAGAAATATTGAAATCCGCAGAGAAATGGAAATCGGAAAAGGAATCCATATACAACTAACGGAAAAAAGTTGGTAATTTTACCTTAAATATATGATCTACAAGTAAACATTAGAATGATTCTTCACTAAGTTAAAAATTAAATCGATAGTTTGCTCCGACTTGGACATATGTAAGTATTGTTTTTGAATCTAACAAAATTGGGATTAGTATCTGAGGTGCAAAAACTTTTGCTAAGATTTGGGATGGATCAGAATTTCCTCCGCCATCATTTTCAGTGATATAACCTGACTGTAATTTGTTATTCAGAGTCATGTTGCTTGCTTCTATAAATAAACTTAAGTCACCTTTGATCTTAGTGGATAACTTCATGTTGATTTCAGTTCCGGTAGATTTCCATTGATAGTCCAAACCGAATTGTCTAAGTTTAAAAGGTGTAGCTTCGAAACTAAATTCATTTGTCCGAAACGAAGATGGGCCTTGCATATCTAAATATAATATCTGCCCCTGCAAACTAAACCTTTCCAAAAATTTCCATTCATAACCAATACCAACACTATATCCTCTGAGTGGATTACTTGTGTCCCTATAACTAACTCGATTGGGATTGATCCCTGTTGCGGTGATCCCACCAAGACTATCGACTTCTTGGTTTGACTTGGTCCAAATTCTTTCCACACCTCCCAAAATCTGAAGGTCTAAAACTGGATGTGGGTAGGGAGTAAAACCGATCCTGGTAGAAACTTTTTGAAACTTTGTTTCACCGTTCCCCATAAGAACATTTGTGCTTTTATCTGAAGTGGAAGAAGATGAACCACCCCCACTACCATAAGAAAGAGTCTGAAATCCACTTGAGTCAAATTTACCCTTAGCTTCCGTTCCTCGGATTTCAAAGGTGAACCGGTCCCAGGCATAGAACAATCGTGTTGTTCCACTGTGATTTTTATTTTTGTAAGGTGTGGTTTGCACCTCCGCTTGGCCGCTGCTACTAAATAAAAGTCCAGCATACTGGATGCTCTGGAAGAATGGACGGAGTTCTGATTGGCTCTCGCCACTTCCAACGCCCAAGGAACCTTCTAAATAATGTCGTTTTGCATTCGAAAGCTGTTCCTCTCTATTTTTTTGATCGGTTTCTTTGGCTTTAAGATCTTCTTCTTCCTGTTTTTGTTTTTCTACTAATTCTTTTTCTTCCTTGCGTTTCTTTTCCTTCTCCGAAATCTGAGTTTCTATTTTAAGAGAAGAGGATTCAGACTTTTTTCCAAAGGAAACTTTTCGAACCACCGACTTCGAAAACACTTTTATACTTCCATCTGTGAGTTTCATCGTCACAGAATCTTTGTCTTGGGCTAAGACGGAACCTTCCCATTTTTCTCCGGACTTGAGTTGAATCGTTTCACTCCGAAGAGATAAATTCGTAAAAAGAATGACCAGAAACAATAGGTTAATAACTTTTTTCATAATTTTAGCTCGTTCCAAACTTGTATGGGAGGATCTTAACACAACCCATTCATTCTGCAATTCGATTAAACTTTTTAGAGAGCAATTTTAAAGAATCAGTTCTGCCTGATGGTATTTACGTGCGAACTGCACGAAAGAGCAAACGTTAGGAATACAAGTTCTGAGTTTGCAAAGTGCTTGCGAGAAACCATCCTTTCCTTGAAATCAGCGAATGCGCCGGAAACTCTGGATTTTCGTATTGATTTTCAGCATTCTCTTTTCGTTGGGAGCAGAAGTCATCGCAGGTTTTGGCGGATTCGCCAGTGCCTTTTCTTCAATCGAACTAGGATCGGATTCTTTGCCAGCCGCGCGTGTGGGAGGACCATTCCTACTGACGATCCTTCTTGTATTCCTGTTTCTAATCCTCCTGTCGTTTCTTTCTTTACTTACCGTCTCTGGAATTTTGGGACTCATCAAAGGAATATTTCTTGGCATCACATTAGGTCTATTAGTGGACTATCTAGTGGTTCGAGGTAAAATCAAACCAGGTGACCCTGCCATCATACGACTTTGGGCAGGCCGCGGTGCCGCAGTTATGTTTGTGTTTGTACTCTGGGTTGGGGTCCTAAATCCTTTGCTTTCGCAATTAGGCAGAAATCCAATCGATGTTTTCAGCCCAAAAGATATCGTTGGGATTTTTTCTACCACAGGCATTTTTGTCTGCGCTTTCTTTGCATGCCTCGGTGTTATACGGTATTACTGGACAAAGAGAAAGTAACAAAATGTCCAAAAATTCTACATTTATAACCTCGAGAGAGTTTGGCGATGCCCACCTTCGTGACTAAGGACTGCCGCAGGTGGGCGAGTCCCCAAAGATTTGATTCCCTTCCCAAAATAGTGCAAAGCAACATACCATCTGATCAAGAATTTGGGGTCGGGCTATCCAGGGCTTCGGTCGCGATTCGCGACCGCTAACGCGCCCTTACTATCCCTCTCGCGGTAAATTTTCCTAACCAAAGTCAAAACATATCCACCTAACACTAAAAAAAGAAATTTCCCCAGGTAGACCCCAATAAACCGGACGAAACGTATTTTCTCCCATCGGTATCATAATAACCTTAGCCTTGATTGGCGGTTCAATATTTCTAATGGTAAATTTATCAAAAAACTCTATTTAATTTCAACTTCATATTCTTTTATTTGACATTCAGACCCCTGGTCTATTACCTAATCCGAATCAAGGAGAAACAAATGAGAAAAATGTCCGTATTTTTCATTGCGATGATCATCATTGCAATTACTAATTGTAGCACACCTACAGTTAAATATATGAGCACAAAGCCTATTCTCACAGGCAAAAACGTGAAATATGAGTTAGTCAATAGTTCTGTTGCATCGGGTAATGCAGTATTTTATGTATTCGGATTTCAGATAGGTGAATACAAAAATTATTCGACCCTTTTGGATGCAGCTCAATCTAAAAATTCATGCGACCTAGCAAAGAATGTTCAGTTAAATTTTGCTAGAAATGAACAAGCTTTTATAGCAACTGAAAGTTATAGTGTCGTGGCTGAATGTTGGAAATTGACTAGTGGGGGAAAATAATATGAAAGCATCAAACAAGAAAATACTCACTGTTGTCCTCATGTTGTTTTTAGTTTCTTTTGCCACTAACTGTGTTTCTGTACAAGGAAATTATGCATTTCTTTCGGAAAAGGAAATTGATTTTAACAAGGAATACGAAAAAAAACCGCAACCAATTAAAGCTGAATATTCAGTTCCTTTTGTACTGCTCCCACTGGGAGACACGCGAGTATCCCGTATGAGCGCTGAAGTAATTCAAAAAGCATGTAACGAAAACGGAGTTGAGTTTCTAACAAATACTCAAATCAATTCAAGTTCATATTACTTTTTCCTCTATGGACAGGTTAAATATGAATTAACTGGCGATGGTTGGATCGAAAAACAAACACCAGCAAAAAAAGGAAAATAAAAATTCCTCTCTAGGGATCTTGCAGTCCCTAGATTTCCTTTCCCATTCTCCTCTATCCGCCAAACATTCGATTCACCACATAATTTCAAAAACTCATTAGAAAAAAAATAAAGCGAAAATTCAGACTCATAGTTTCGCAAATAATGCTTGTATCACGGTTTTAATTTAAATAATCGAACTGATTGATCTAATCTTGGATTTCAAAAAAACTTACATGTGTTAGGAATAGTTTTATGCACTTTTTAAATTTCAGTCTAAATTTAATGTGGTTTCTTCATTTTTTCTCCCACTCCACATTTCACATTCAAAGATACCTTCAAATCCTTGGAACTTATTTCAGAAAGTATCGTAAGACCTCACTAAACAACCTAACTTTTGTTTACCTTCTAGCGATTATATTAAACTGTGTTTCAGCGGAAAAGCCAAAACTTAAACCTAAGCCGGATCTAACAAAAGTAGTCAAAGCTGGAGACTGGACTGCAACTCAAGATTTCCTAGAAATCAATCGAGACAGCGTCAACTCTATCAATGATAGTGGTGGGCGAGCGATACATGAAGCAGCTCTTCTTGGTGATGCGAAACAAACAAAATTATTAATCAAATTTAAAGCCGATGTAAATGTAAAAAACAAACTTGGTATGACACCCCTACATATCGTTAGTTCAAAAGGATATACTGATTGTGTAAAAATTTTATTAGATGCTGGTGCTTTGCCTAACGAAACAGATAACAAGGGCAAACTACCAATACACTATGCTGTCATGGAAGGTGATCAGGAAATAGTCACTGCACTCCTGCGTAAAAAAGCGAATCCTAATCTCAAAGCGATTGATGGTTTCCCTCCTCTATTTGTTGCTGCACAAGTAGGTCATGCCAATATCGCTCGGCTATTATTGGAAAATCATGCTGACCCGAATATGCAAGGAAACGACAAAAGAGCCCCGATCCATAAAGCATGTTATGAGGGGCATCTAGAGGTTGTAAAAATATTATTAGAATTCAAGGCGGATAAGGAAATTCGATCTAAATACGGCTGGACCCCGCTTATCTCTGCATCTAGTGAAGGTCATGTGAAATTGGTTCAATTGCTTATAGATCAAAAAGTAAACTTAAATGCCATCACGGAGTATAAGACAACCGCCCTCTACGCAGCAGCAGCGGATGGCCATATGGATGTTGTAGAGGCCTTACTGAGTGCTGGTGCCGTAACCAATTTACCTGATACGGTTTCACCAATAGATATTGCAAAATCGTATGGCCACCATCAGATTGCAGACCTAATACAAAAAAGAGGAGAATGAATTCCTGAACGTCGCTATCGGAAATCAAATCAAACCTAACCTTTCCAAAAGGTGAAAACTTTTAGAATAAAAAACTGTATTTTGGAAACAGGATTGTCGGTTAAGGAGAATTAAGGTATAGGAGAAATTCGCACCTTCCCACGAGCCACTCCCCTCCACCCTAACTCGGGCGGGGGTTTGTGGACTCACAGCCGTATTATGTCCCATCCCAAAACCGTATCTTTATATAAAAAAACCCCGCTAAACTAGCGAGGTTTCAAAGTAACAATGGTTAAAGATTTTAGTCTTTAAGACTAACTTTTACAATATACAACGTAGCGTGACGACAATTCTAACGAAAGGTAATTGGTTTCCTTTATAAAAGGAGGTGATCCAGCCGCACCTTCCGATACGGCTACCTTGTTAC